>NZ_CFRCNA010000001.1:0-143348 GCF_986145555.1 Fannyhessea sp. | reverse complement strand
GGCAATGTGTGCGAGAATTTAAGTCTTCACGTCATCGACACAATTAGGGAGAAAATGACAGAAGCTAAGTGCTCCTAAAACCATTTAAGGTTGATAAATGCCTATGTTTTATCACGTAATGTATCTTTATTATACATGATCTTATATAAGTGGTTAGATTTATATTTGATACTTTGCTTAGGGACACGGCCAACGTATAACCAAGCTCTTTCAAAGAAGGCAATTGTTTATCAATTTCCTTGGCAAAGTGTGTAGTCACTCCAGATAATGAAAACAGCTCACATTGTGAGCTGTTTTTGGTACTTTGTCTATATATTATCTATAAGACTCTATATGTGCTTACGAAAGATTAAATTCTTTTGTAACCTTACTCTCTGCTCCCCAGCTTGATGAAATTTCAACTCGAATTGGAGCTTTTTTATCCTTTATTACAAAAGCTTCGACATAACTAAACTTTCCACCTGGTTGTATTTTCGTTTCATAATGGTGCGCTTTAGGGTCATAGCCCTTTGGCTTGTTACGATAAATAGGGTGACCAGACAAAGTTACGCCGTTTTGGAAAACTTCCACTGTCCAATCAAAAGGATTGCTTGTTTTATCCTTTTGATTATTGACTACTTCATACGTGACCAAAACGGTTGGATTGCCTTCATAATCTTCGCCAGACAACTCGGCACCTTTAATTGTCACATGATATTTTCCATTATCAATTTCGCCTTCGGAAGCATCTTTGTTATCGCTGTTATTATCCTGGCTTTTTTCTTCATTTCCTGCTGAATCATCCTTTTGAGCTTTTTCGCTATCGTTATTGGATGCTGATGAAGCAGAAGACTTATCATTAACCGCTTCGCTAGCTCCCTTTAAGACCGCACTATAAAACGACTGAGTTGCCAACATAATGGCAATACTAACTATGGAAATAAAAAGACCTGCGTAAGCTATCCCACGTCCACCGACTTTGTGATGCTTAATTCCAATAAAGGCCACAATCGCGGATACCAAACCTAAAATAGAAAAGAGAAAGGTAACGTTATTTATAATGGGAACCCACGAAATCATAAGTGCAAGAACGCCCATAACAAGAGAAGTAATACCCATTGCGCTTAAAGGCAGTGAGGCAGTGGCGTTGTTTTTCTTGGATCCCACAGCTGGATCATGGGACAGAGAATCTTGATTAAACGAATGAGTAGCCATGGCGGCCTCCTTATCGCGTTGTTCTTAAACATTTTGCGGAAACTCATGAGAAACTTAGAAAAAGTGTCCCCCCCCCCCCGCTTACAAAAGTCAAGAGAAATAATCTTGAGATACGAGGTGAGGCAATAAAACTCTTGATGAGTTATGCATTGTTACCGAAAGTACCAAAATGTCGAAAACATTAACGCTTTTCTATAATCGTATTTATGGCGGCTTGAACAGCTTGATATCTGTCTTTATTGGAATGCGCAGCTAAACAGGTAATTAAATATCTTTTGCCATTGTTCTCGTACAGGGCAATGATATTATAAGAAGAAGCAAATGTTCCCGTTTTTACACCTTTGATGTACCTGTTGTAAAACAGCGACTCTTTATCTAAAAATTCATTGGTATTTTTCCACGTAAAATTACCTTGTTTTGTTGTAATGGTAAATGAGCTCTCTCCCATGCACTCTTTGACAAAATCGTAATCGAGCAGTTTAAGCGTCACCCTATTGATGTCATCCAAATTGGTAGTGGCCTGCATAGAAAATCCACTTGGGTCATAGAGATCTGTTTTGCCATAGCCCTCACGCGCTAAATAGGTTCTCAGTGATTTTACAAAATGATTGATATATTCTTTTGCGCTATGACCTGCGCCTAAATCCATTTTGCCGATATTATATGCCATAACATATGCCGCATCGTTTCCAGATGGAACAAGCATCGCCTGCATAATTTGCTTTGCAGTATACGTTCCATGCGTTAGATTAGCCATCGATGAACCCGCAGGCACAAGTTTAAGTGTTTCGTCGTTGGCTTCAAAAACGTCATCAAGCTTAACCTTACTAAGCGCATAATCTATGGCAAAAAGTTTTGACAGGCTTGCAACGGTTGGCTCCTGACCCGCTCCTTCATAAAACAAGTAGGTGTTCGCATCCATGTCATACACCGAAAAAGCAAGGGCGTCATCAGGGATTTTAAGTTGTTTAGTATTGACGATAAAATCGATTTTGTCGCTAACGTTTCTTACAATACTTGACTGAAAAATTCTGTTCCTTAAGAGCCCGAATATAACAAAAAGCATCGCAAAAACTATAACGCACACAACTAGCAGCATGTTTCGTTTGTTTTTGCTTTGCTTTTCCATAACTCGCCTCCTATTGAAGCGGCAGCACCGTTTACAAAGTTAACAACATTATATACAAATATATATATTAGTTCATCTCTTTCTTTCCAAAACGCGTTACAGCTACCCAAAATACGCCTGCAGAAATCGCAACGGCGCATGGCAAAAACGGAACGAGCGAAACACCATCACCTATTCCCATGGACGTTACCGCATGCAAAGACCGAGAAACCAAATAACCGCTATAACAATAGGGGTACGCCAACCAAAGCGGAGTATTGGCTGCTAAAACGCCTGGAATAACAAGAAGAATATTTAACCCAATGGACAACAGCGACTTTTCAAAAAGGACTGTAATTGCCCACATAACGGTAAGACTTGGAATCATAGTTAAAAACAAGATGCCACACCAATTCAAAAGGTACGTCACAGGAAGCGTTTCTGTAATTCCAGTGCTCGTGGTTGCAAACAGACCAGCTATAACAAATACCGCAAAAAATACCGCGATTTCCATAAACAAATAAAACACCAGTACGCAAAATTTTGCAGCAGAAAGGGCACGGCGGCTTAAGGGCAACGCCAACATTTTTAATATTCCGTTATGCGCCGTTTCTCGTCCTGCAATCATCACGCAAATAACAATCATACTCAGCGGCAACAAATAATACGAATAAATCAGTGCACTTTGAATAAACATCGCTGCCCATGCGTTTGTATATTCAGGCGTAAAGTATCTATGAAGACTAGCTACGCCAGATGAAACCACCAGAAGCGGAGCAATAAAAATCAAAGGAATAATTTTACTGCGCTTTACTTTTATAAATTCAATGCTCAGCAGGTTCCAAAAACTCATTTCTATACCTCCTATTCGTAATGCACATGTTGAGCTGTCCACACGCCAGCATATAAAAACAGAATTGTTTCAACAAGCGAAGCAATCACAATCCCCATATGAGGCGCAGCACTCATAGCAACAGCAGGTTTTAGCATGATTACAAAAGGAGAAATCATAAAAAGCATCATGTCTGACGAAGCTACAGCCATGCTGCTTAAAAATCCTGCCACACCAATTCCTAGTGTCATCCACATATTTTCAAATCGCGACGAAATGAAAAGCATAAAAGACAACACTGGCATGGAGGTAATAAACGAATATCCCCCAAAAGATATAAGTGTAGATAACTCAAAGGCACCCTGCGGTAAATCGGTCATACCAATATATGCAAGTGCTAAATTCTGAAGAAAAATAGCAAGCAAGAGTAGCGCGGTTAGCAGCAAGAATTTACAAAGATACATGCAAGGTACGCTCATGGGGAGCATATGCATCTTTTTAACAGCATTTCCCTTAAATTCCATGTTATACATAATGCATGCTGCAACGATCACGCCAAACATGTTTAATACCATGATCATGCCGTAAAGCTGCGTAAGAAGAATATCCATAGGCGCTAAAGGCAAGCTTAATAACGTATCTTTTCTTACAACAAAATTTACAAAGGCATAAGCCGCACCCATAATACCCACCGCAAGCATAAGGGGGATAAAACCCGTCCTTTTGCTTTTCTTAAGTTCAATTACAAACGTTTTCATAACTTTGCCCTCTGCTTTTTGCGTAAGTTGTCACTCTCAATCATAGACAGAAACATCTCTTCCAAATTATCGGCAGCAAAGCCAGAACGCAGGGCATACTGGCGCAAGTCATCCAAACTACCCTCAAATAACAAACGTCCGTGATTAAGTATTCCAATATCATCTGCCATGAGTTCAATTTCGGAGAGCATATGAGAAGAAATAAGAATCGTGCAATCGTAAAGACTAGGGAGTGATTTAATCAAATTGCGGATTTCATGAATACCAGCAGGATCAAGTCCATTTGTTGGCTCATCCAAAATCAGAATAGGCGGCCTACCAAGTAGCGCGCCCGCAAGTCCTAGTCGCTGTTTCATACCAAGTGAATATTGCTTTGCCAAACGATCGCCAAATTCAGAAAGACTCACCAACTCTAGTGCGTCTTCAACTGCGCATTGGGGAAGCCCTAAGATACGTCGAATGATATCAAGATTTTCTCTACCGGTTAGATTAGCGTAAAACGACGGGGATTCAATAAATGATCCTATTTCCTTCAATATGGGTATACGATCTGCAGGAAAATGCTTTCCATCTATGGTAAAAGTGCCTTGTGTGGGAGCTGTAAGCCCCAAAAGCATTTTCATAGTGGTAGATTTTCCCGCCCCATTTGGACCAAGAAAGCCGTAAATGCTTCCTTTGCGGATATGAAGTGAAACGTTGTTAACAGCTATAAATGATTTGTATCTTTTTGTAAGCTGTTGTGTTGTAACAATATTGTTCATAGCAATATCTCCTTTCTGAGGTTTATGATATTGCACCAACCTTGCAACAACATTCGCTCTACCTTACATCTACCTTACGTTTTGTAAGGCGTTCAAAAAATGTATACGCACATGGCATAATAGAGATAAAGGAGGCTTTGCTATGAATCGGGATGATTATTTGCTGAATAAGCACGTGCTGCTTGTTGATGATGAGGAAGAGCTGTTGCATATGGTTGTGTCCATCCTCAACGAATACGGGTTTCGCCATATAACAGCGGTTCAAACCATGAAAGACGCGATAAACGCGGCTAAAAAATTCCCTCCAGAATTAGCGATCCTTGATGTGATGCTTCCTGATGGAAATGGATTTGATCTCATGAAGTACCTCAAACAATATAGTGATTGTCCTGTTTTGTTTCTCACTGCTTGCGGTGAAGACGAGGACAAATTTAAGGGATTTAACCTAGGTGCCGATGATTATGTGGTAAAACCGTTTCTGCCAAAAGAACTCATGTTTCGTATCATGGCAATATTAAGGAGAAGTTACAAGGGCGAAAGCCCAGTTGTAAAGCTAAAAGACAGTCTGATTGATTTTTCGGCTGCCGAAGTAATAAAAGATGCAAAGCATATTCCGCTGACTGCAAAAGAGTATGATTTACTTTCTGCCTTGTACCGCAATGCAGGACGCATTATAACCATTGACGCGTTGTGTGAGGCAGCGTGGGGCGACAATCCTTTTGGATATGAAAATTCTTTAATGGCACATATACGTCGTATTAGAGAAAAAATTGAGCGTAATCCATCGCAACCCGTTTCGCTCATAACGGTTAAGGGATTGGGCTATAAGTTGATCGTGGAAGAGAAGTAGCATGAAAAGCATACCAAAACTCATAAAACGATTTATAGGTATTTTTCTGCTGAGCTCGGTACTTATTTTGGCTATAAACATCATTGCGTTTGCTGCACTGATGGCAAATCAAATCCCTCATAAAGAGACGTCTCCATATAATATTGCAAAAGAAGCTGGAGAAGCGCTCCATGTATCTGCAAACGGAGCTTTTACACTCCCTGAGCACATGAGCACTAAACTGAAAGACGCCCATGCATGGGCAATTTTAATTGATAATGACACCTCGCGCGTTGTATGGAAAACAAAAAATGTTCCCTCTACTATTCCTGCAAGCTATACACTCTCCGATATAGCACAGTTAAGCGTGGGATATCTTAAAGGATACCCCACTTATACGGGCGAAAACGAACGAGGTGTTGTTGTTGTGGGTTTCCCACGCAATAGCTTTTGGAAACACACAACACCAAGTTGGAACTACAGTTTAATTTCAAATTCTCCGCAGATTGTTTTAGGTGTTTTATGTATCAACATCTGCCTTGTCCTTGGAATTTATGTAATAGCTAACATGAAACTCCTTAAATCGGTCAATCCAATTATTAAGGGCATACAACGCCTGTCCACAGCCGAGCGTGTCCACATTCCAGAAACAGGAGCGCTTTCAGAAATATCTGCTCATATCAACTCAACATCCGATGTTTTGCAACAACAAAAAGAACAATTACGAAAAAAAGAAATGGCGCGCGCAAATTGGATAGCAGGTGTTTCTCACGATATTCGTACACCTTTATCTATGGTTATGGGATATGCTGGTCAGTTAGCAAGCTCTTCTTTGCTCGTAACAGAAGATCGAAAAAAAGCGAACATGATTAGGAAGCAAAGCGAGCGCATGAAAAATTTAATCAATGATCTTAATCTTGCTTCAAAGCTTGAATATAACATGCAGCCAATTAAGAAAAAAGAGGAAAACGCCGTTGGAGTTGTTCGTCAAGTTGTTGTTGATTTCATAAACATGGATATGCAGGGCGAATTTGAAATCGTATGGGAAACAGACGAGAATCTTACCACTTGCAATATTTTTGCAGACAGGGACTTATTAAAGCGAGCAATCTCAAATCTTATGTGGAATAGCATCACTCATAACGAAAGCGGATGCACAATTTATGTGTCTGTGAGCGCAAATCGCAACAATTGCATGATTTGCGTTGAAGATAATGGCATAGGAGTCTCAGATGAAAAACTCGAACAGCTTAATCACACGCCTCATTATATGATCTGTGATACCAGCACTACCGAACAGCGCCATGGTTTAGGGCTTTTGATCGTAGAGCAGATTGTCGATGCGCATAAGGGGAAAACTTCCATAAGCAAAAGTAAGCACGGTGGCTTTATGACTACCTTAACACTGCCGCAGGTAGAGACAAAAAGTTCTTATTCGGGCTTTGCACGTTCCTAAAAACTCATAAACAACAGGCAATACAAACCTATAGAAGATAAAATATACGTAATAGCCACTGTCAGAAAAAAGCCTCTACATAAGCCGCGTTTAGTATCAACAAAATACCTTCCATAACCAAGCGCGCACGCCACGCATAAAGGCAGACTTTGAACAAGTGTTACCTCATAAGAAACTCCCCATATGGATAAAACCTGTGGCACCAATATGGCACCTATAAGAGAGTTTATCAACAAAAGCACTGATGTACTAAACGTAAATGGAACAAATCCTGCAGACGCTGTTTGTTCTTCTACCATATCATTACGTATCACTCCATGAAACTTAACAGCAGCGCTTGTTGTAGTGGACGGCGAAGGCACGTGCCGGGCATGCTTGTGTGCAGTGTCCCTATGCAAGTTATTGTTCCGAGATTTACGAACTTTTTGAGAAGATTTACGGTTACAAGACATCGAGAACTCCAGAATTGGTAGGAATGGGACAAGGTGTTACGTTACCCAAAACAACAGAACACTTAGCACCAGTCACGCGAGGCACATTGGAAGCTCTGCCGTGCAGAGTTTCATTGCCCATAAGAGCAAAAGCGATTGCTTCTTTTGCGTCACTTGAATAGCCTAAATCGTGCTGCGAACATACCATAACACCTGGCAACATATTATCAAGCATGCTCATAAGCGTCTTATTATGAGCGCCTCCCCCAGATACAATGAGCTGGTCTTTGCAAGGTTGCTGCGCAAAATGAGGCTTTACAAAATGCTTGTATGCTTCTGCAATGCAAAATGCGCTAACGCGCGCGCAAAATATTGTTATGGAAGCCTGTTGCTGTAGCGAATATGATGCACAAGCTGCGCTGAAGGCCGCAGGAGGTCAAGTAAAAACAGCAATAACAATGTTGCTCTTGTCTTGTTCTGCACACGAAGCCCTAAATATTTTAGAACAATGTAAAGGTCATATTCGAAAGGCGTTAGAGCAAGGAGTTTAAACATATTTTGATTCCGTTTTAATGCAATTTTCACTGGTGTAGCATGCGTGATTTATATAGCCTTAATTTAAGAGCGTATATTCCAAAAAATGGTAAAAGAAAAATAACTCCTATGGCCAATAGCGTTTCAAATACATAGGCTCTTAGCATGCCAGACAAGAACGTTATGATAAGCGGAGCAATTACGATGGCGCACGACATCACAATTAAAAACAAGCATTTGTTTATATTAAGAGTTATGTGATTGATACATAGCATGTGCAGAGGGTAAAGATACAATCCAAAATCAAGTACCAAACCCATGAAAAACACCTTGTCATCTATGTAGTCAAAAGCATGAGGGTGAGCCATCCCCGATACATCAGGCTCAGGGATTAAAGACATAATCATATCCAACGCCCATGGAATGCAGATAACAGCTATAGCATATAAAGCAAACACAAGCTTTTGCCTTTTAGTCATAAAGGAACACCTCTTTAAATGACACGTCTATATAAACTCATTTATAGCACATATGAGCGCCCCTGACATATGGCGTATACTACCACGTGTTGGTTGTGTTAAGAGTTATATGCTCTGAAAAATTTATTTGACGTGGGTAAAATAAGCTCATAATCACATACGAAACGGAGCACGCTATGTTTTACGTTAACAAACGAACACTATTATTGATTGCGGGTATGGTATGGCTTATAGCTGGTTTTAATGTTGCGCGCCTTGGGTTGCTGTCATATGCACTTATCGAGGTTACATGGATGGCTTATGTACTTTCGGTTATAATTTTTTGCCTATTTGCTTTGATGTTTTTCGGCATGAGCACAAAGCATACCGCAAGAATCATGGCCTATACGTCTGCGCAACCTTTTTGGCGTTTTTTTGACCTTAAATCGTATGCTATTATGGCGGTTATGATGAGCGGAGGCATTGGCCTGCGCGCATACCATGTTTTGCCTAACTTCTTTATTGCGTTTTTCTACACGGGATTAGGGTGCGCACTTGCGCTGGCAGGTATAGTTTTTGTTAGGAACTATCTTTTGTACGATAAATCAAACGAAAAGCAAAATGACACATCATCTGCTTCTTCTACCTGCTTATAAACATACAAGTTGCAGGTACCTACCTATACTGCGTAGACACCTGCAGAGCAATTGATGTCTCAGTGCGCCCTAGGCACACCCACCTATACTGCGTAGACACCTGCCGCGCAACTGTGCGGTGCGATAAACCCCTATTTTGTCTTAAAGCGAGAGTCTCCACCTTTAAGCGCTTGCATAACCTCGTGCACATAACGCTCAGTATTTTTCTTGGCGTCCTCAAAGTCGTAATCCATAACATTATTAGGATCAAGACCAAATTCTGCAGCAAGAGGCGGTTGTTGTGCATCGTCGATAACCAAAAACGGATTAGAGCCCACTTCCTGAGCACGCTCAACGCATTGCGGCGAAAGCGCGTACTCGATCCAAAGTTGCGCGGCATACGGGTGCTTGCAGCCTTTGATAATAGCTGTAGCACCAATTTCATAACTTGTTCCCGATGAAGGAATTACAATGCGGATGTCTTTATAGCCATTGGTTACAATTTGCTTAATGGCCAGCGAAACAAACCCAATACCAATAGCACACTCCCCGGTGCCAACATTTTGAGCAGGGCCAACACCACTTTTACTATAAACCGCAATGTTTTTATCCAAATCAACAAGGTACTTTATACCCTTATCATGACCATATTTTTGAATCATGGTGTTGATAAGCAGCTTAGCCGTACCAGCCGTGTTGTAATTAGAAGACCAAATTAAGCCCTTATACTCGGGCTTAAGTAAATCGGGCCAGTCTGATGGAGCTTCAAGCGATCGTCTATCAAGCTCTGCTTTATTGTAGAAAAAGCCCAAGCTACCTTTATAAATGCCATACCAATAATTGTGATCGTCTTTGTAATGCGGAGAAAGTAAGTGCGTTGCATTACGAGCTTCATAAGGCTCAAGCAACCCCTTTGAAGCAGCAATATTATAGGGATCGGTAGTGCCTCCGAACCACACATCACCTGATGGGTTGCCGTTTTCTTCTTCGATTTTTGCCTGAACTTCGCCCGTAGAGAGGCGCATAAATTTAGTGGTGATACCAAAAAGCTTTTGAAAATTGTTACACGCTGCCGCCACAAAAGGTTCTTCTGCAGAGCCGTACACAATCAGCTCTTTTTCGGCTTGCGCTTTGGAAATTAAGCCCTGATCGGCAATACGAGATAAATCCACGTCTTGCGACTCTTTAGTGTTGTCCGTAGACGAACAACCGCCAAGTGCGCCAAGCATGCCAAGCGTAGCTGTACTTGCAGCCGTACCGTATAAAAAGTTTCTTCTGGAAAGAAACGCCATATCCTCTCCTTATTTGTTTGTTGCTCCAAGCAAAATTGTGGTTTTACCTGACAAACTAGTTATATACCATAAAACAAAACGTTTTTGCCACGCGATTGGTGTTTTTACCATAAAATAACGTGGTTACAAACTACGCAAGTTTACGGCAAGAACCGTATTTAGTATACACAATATACCTATCAGTAAGACTTAAGTTTTATACGATAGTGATGTGCTTGTTTATATGGCAATGTTCTATATAAAGGACGTATAAAAGGCGGCAAAAACGGTTGGTGGAGGCGCATGCCATAGGCATCTGGTGTAGCACGCGCCTTCGGTATGTACGGTACCGCCAACTACCTTCCGAACAAGAAATTTACACTACAGACTACATGCGCTGCGCAACCTCAAGAAGTGCTTCATCGCTATTTTGTGGATTCTCGTCCAACCACGAAGGATTGTCTTTTAACCATTGGGCACGATTAGGGTCGGTTGCCTTGCATGCAGCCAAAACAGCGGCAAGCATCGTCTCAACATCACAAGAATTATACTCAGCCCCTAAAGTCATTTGCTCGCGCGCGCATCCAGCGGCAAATTTTTTGTTTTTAAATTTCTTCTTAAGGCTTGAAAGTTCAAGATCCTGACAAGATTTTGAAGGACGAAGACGCGCACACGCGTCAATAAGTCCCGATGTTTCATCTGCAGCAAAAAGCACACGCTCCATTTTGAGTTCAGGCTTAGGAAGGCTATCGTTGAGGTCGGAATTGTGCGTTTGAATTGCGCGAATGAGCTCCGCAGAGGCTCCTTCTTTGGTAAGCAAGCGCTCGGTACAAAGAGTGTGGTCTTCATCGCCGTCACAAACTTCCCAATCCATATCGTGCAGCAAGCCAACTTGACCCCAAAAATCAATATTATCTTCATCGTGAATTGCTGCAAAATAGCGCATTAAACGCTCTAAGGTAAGTCCATGAATAATATGAAATTCCTCTTGATTGTACTGTTTGAGCAGCGAAAATGCCTTTTCGCGCGTTAGGTTAGAACAAAGTGTAGCCGACATGGTATAAGCTCCTTATCACGATTGTTGTATTAGGCATTAAAAAGTTGCATTCCCGCAGGTAAAATATGGCAAAAAGGAAGAAAAAAGCTGGTGGGGGCGGTGGGACTCGAACCCACATGACCGAAGTCGGAGGATTTTAAGTCCTCTGCGTCTGCCAATTCCACCACGCCCCCAAACACGCATTACGCGATGCGCCCGTATAAAGAGCACGAGAACTTTTAACACTTTAACACGGAATGCGCGATCCATAAAGCATAAATTAAAAATTTGTATAAGATGTGCGGAAATGCGCGCAAGCGACACGCATTCTTACAAACGAGCTAAACCAGGCTTCCATGGCAGGGGCACATAGTCGTTGTGATACTCTGCAGCAGCACAAATACCAAGTCCAACCAGCAAATCGTGTTCGCTCACCGTAAGCTCTTTAAAGCCCGAACATTTCATAAGTTCGCTCAAGATAAGAGCGCCGCCAAAAATTACATCGGCGCGTTTTTCTTGCAGGCCAGGAAGCGCTTTAAGCCCGTCCAAATCGAGCTTGCTCATACGAGCAATAAGGCCTTCTATTTCGTCAAATGTAAGCGTATGCAAATGAACAAAAGCAGGATCATAAGGCTCAAGCTCGTGCAACATTGCAACCAACGAGGTTACTGTTCCGCCACAAGCAATCATCTTTTGTGGCTCAAGCATTAAAATACCCTCTTCGTCCACCGCACCTGCAAAGCTATTGCGCACAAACGCGCGCGCCTGCTCTATTTTTTCTGCGGTAGGAATGCCGGTATACAAATTATACGAATCACTTAAACGACGGCATCCTATACCAATGGACATAACACGCTCTACTACGGGAAGCATGTGATGCGTTGGCTTTGCGTCATTGGTTGGGCGATATGAAAGCTCCTCTTCTTCGGCCAAACGACCAACGGTTAACTCGGTAGAACCGCCGCCATTATCAACAGCTAAAATGCGCTGATTTGGAAAATCTTGGCATATACCTAAAAACGTCAGGCAACCTTCGGTTTTACCACCAATAACCTGCGCAATAAGACCCTTTGAGGATAGTCCATCTAACAGAGGGCTTACATTATGAGATTCACGAGCGGCGGCTGTTAAAACACAGCAAACGCCCACTACATCCATAGACTTAATGATGGCAACGTAGGTGTCAATGCACGACAGCACGCGTTCGATAGCGTCTTTGCTCAGATTTCCTGTTTCGTTAAACCCTTTACCCAAATCACAAATGGTTGAAAGCTTTTTAACCACTTTCATAGGCTTGGAGTCTATATCAAAAATTCCCAAACGAACCGTAACGGTACCTATATCTATGCATGCAATTTGTTTCATAACATAACCCACCTTTTATACGCAAACACTCTTTTAATAGTACAACAAACAGCAAATAACGTGGTTTGTAACAAAAACAAAATCGCCGAAAGGTGAGCCGCGGCGCACAGATGGGTTGTGAAATGTGAGCCGTGGCGCGCATACCTTGCTAATTTAGATGTAAAACACAGCGCAGATGACGTGCATTTGGGCACGAAACATAAGCTAGATGACAGATGTACAGCAAAAAAGCACGAGACAATTGCTACGTATGGAGCAATGCAATAACTGCTTAACGTGCGCTTAAACACCATACGCAGTTAAAAGTTGTAACGCTAAACGCGCTTATTCCAAATATCTTGCGGAGAAAAACCAAAGAGCGTGTCGAGCATTTTGTCAAACCACGATCGCGAATCAGGATATTCAACAGGCTTTGAAGGATCTTCAACCTCTTTTTGTTCCAAACCCTCTACATTAACGCCAACCTCACCTGGAGATACATATCCCCTTTTGCGCGCCTGTGTTTCAACACCTTCTTCGGTAAACAAAGAATCGCGTTCAGCTTCAAGCTCGGAGTTTTTTTCTTCGATATACGCTTTTTTCTGCTCAAGAACGTCGCCTGTACGACGAGCAACATAAAAGTCATGAACAGGCCCTACGACACCAAGTGCGATAGCCACAACCACCAGACAGACAACCCAAATTTTACGGGATAAAATGGTAGAAATGATTCCTACAAGCTGTCCTACCTGCGCAGATAAAGCATGCTGCGATGTTGCGCGACTTCTATTCTTATAGCTGCGACGCTGAGCGCGCTTAGAAGATGCTCCTGGTGAAGATACTTGCGCCGAATTGGAAAGATTGCTTAAAAATGAAGGATTTTGCACGGAAGTGGGATTTTGCGACAGTGGCGCAGATGAGCGCGTCATTTGGCGCACGCGAGACGGGCGAGACGAGCGTGATGCGCGAGACGAATTCACTTCTTCGCGTGCATTGCGCAACGTGTCTACAGCGCGCGAACGACGTGCAGTAGCGCGCGTGCTGTTTGATTTTTGAGATGAATCTGAACTATACATGCAAGAAATATCCCTATAGCCACCAACGTTATAATTTATTGTACCGATTTATTGGACACATCATTCCATATGCGTTGCTTATCTTCAAAATCTACGTCATCAAGCGATGAGCCTTGTGCTGCAAGCTGCTGCTCACACGCACGAAATGTTTCTCGATACGCACGCACCTCAAAATCAAGCGCTTCCTCGGCGTCAACATGCATTTCTTGTGCAAGCTCCACCAACGAAAACATAAGCTTACCAAACAGGCGTGCACGTTCGTTGTGATCGTCTTGAGTGTCGTGATTGTTATCGGCTTTATTTTGAGCTTGCTTATTTTGGACTTGCTCATTTTGATCTTGCTTGTTGTGGTCTGCAACAAAAGCGCTCTTAGATACACATAAATCAACCAATTCATGCGTGTGTTTTTCAACCTCGGCACATACTTGTTGCTGGGTACGCGCACCAAAACCAGCCTTATGCGCGCGCTTTACAACCTTTTGAGCCTGCATAAGCGCAGGAAACGAGCGCGGTATTGAATCAAGCAAGCCTTTATGCGTGCCTGCACTCGTATTATCGGCTGCGCGCTCGGCGTCTTTCACACTATCCCAAATATTTAGAACTTCATCGGCAGAGCTGGGCATATGCGCCAAAGAATTGGTATCAAAAATATGGGGGTGACGACGAATAAGCTTCTCCGCCAAACCATGACAGACGTCCTCAAGCGTAAATTCCTGGTTGTCCAAGGCAATTTGCGCATGAAGAAGCACCTGCTCAAGTACATCGCCAAGCTCCTCGCACAGATGCTCGCTATCCGCTTGATGAATAGCATCAACCGCTTCGTAGGCTTCTTCAATCATATTTTTGGTAATGCTTTCGTGCGTCTGTGCTTTATCCCACGGGCACCCGTCGTCTTGACGCAAGCGCCACACCAAACGAACAAGCCGCTCAAAAGCAATTTGAGAAGCTGGCGCGTTCTTCATACACGTAATACGCTCATCAATAGCCGCTTCTTGCTCGTCTGTTACCACTACACTATGTTTATGAGTCATCACTATCACCAAATTCTTCGAGGGCTTGCAAGGTTTGTGCAACTAACTTGTCACCTTTAAGCGAACGCGCATCGCGCGCGATTGTTTCTTGCGGTAAATCGTGCGTTTGCGCAGCTTGAAGACGCTTAGATGCTTCTTGAATACGTTGCGTAGCGCGCTCCAATTCACGCTCGCGTTTAACAGGGAATATAACCTTTTTAGTCTTAGGGTAAACTAAAATATTATGCGCGCGCAACAAACGTGCACGTGCATAAGGCACTTCCAACCCCTGCAAAATGATCTTATCCGTTAATGCAGAAACGGTTTGAACACCTAAACGAGCTGCGCGAATACGAATACGAGCACGCCCAAATAAATTTACACCAGCAGGTTCAAGCACACCATAGGTATCAAGCGTCTCCTTTTCAAGCGCGTCTACCTCGCTCAATTCTGTTGCCGCCGCCAAACGTCGATACAACAGCACGCGTTTATCAATCTCGGGGACATAGTCTTCGCTGAAATAAAAATCGGCAGGAATGTTAATAACCACCTCGGCAAGGTCTGTGTGCTGAGTTTCGCCTTTTGCTTCGCGAACAGCATCGGAGAGCATCTGTGTAAACAAATCAAAACCAACGCCCGATAAATTACCATGCTGTTCAGCGCCCATAAGTGATCCGGCACCTCTGATCTCAAGGTCTTTCATAGCAATGCGCATGCCCGAACCAAGCTCTTGATGCTCGTAAATTGCTTCAAGGCGCCTGCGAGCTTCTTCGGTAAGCGGCTCGGTAGGTGGAAACATAAAATACGCATATGCCTGCACGCGACCACGACCAACACGGCCTTTAAGCTGGTAAAGTTGTGCCAAGCCCAAGCGCTGAGAATCTTCGATGATCAGCGTGTTGGTATGCGGATTATCAATACCGCTTTCTATAATGGTTGTTGCAACCAAAACGTCAATCTCGTGCTCTTCAAACAAAAGCATAACTTCTTCGATCTGAGACGGACTCATCTGACCGTGCGCTACTCCAACGCGTGCCTCGGGCGCACATGCATGGACGCGCTCAAGCGCATCATCAATGGTTTTTACTCGGTTGCTTACGTAATATACCTGACCTTTACGCGCAAGCTCTAGGCGAATAGCGTCGCTTATAAGGTCTGAATCCCACTCGCCAACATGCACGCGCACTGGCTTTCTTCCTGCTGGAGCGCTTAAAATCAAACTCATATCACGCACGCCACTCATTGCCATCTGCATGGTGCGAGGAATGGGCGTTGCCGACAACGTAAGCACATCAACCTGTTCGCGAATATTTTTAAGCTGCTCTTTATGCTGAACACCAAAGCGCTGTTCCTCGTCAATAATGATAAGGCCCAAGTCAGAAGGATTAACATCAGACGAAAGCAAGCGGTGCGTTCCAATTAAAACATCTACATCACCTGTAGAAAAACCTTCTAACGTGCGCTTTTGCTCGGCAGGTTTAATAAAACGCGAAAGAACACGCACATTCACCTCAAATGGATTAAAGCGCTCATAAAAGGTCTCAAAATGCTGTTGAGCCAAAATGGTAGTTGGACATAAAACCATAACCTGTTTATGATCCTGACAACACTTAAACGCTGCACGCAGAGCAACCTCGGTTTTCCCAAAACCAACATCGCCACACAAAAGACGGTCCATAGGTGTAGCAGATTGCATATCGGCTTTAATGTCGTCAAGCGCGCGTGATTGATCGCGCGTCAGCGTATAGGGAAAGCTTGTTTCCATGTCTTCTTGCGCAGGAGTGTCAAAAGAAAAGCTAAATCCCTTAATTGTTGAACGACGCGTATACAAATCAACCAAATCGAACGCCATTTTTTGCGCCGATTTTCGCGCGCGCGTACATGCACGCGACCAGTCGGCAGAATTAAGACGCGTTAAACGAGGTGTTGAGCCATCAGGGCCTATATAGCGCGTAATCTTATCAACTTGTTCAAAAGGAACGTAGAGCTTATCATCTTGCGCGTATGTCAAAAGAAAATAATCGCGCTTTTTACCAGCTACTTCTTGTTGAACAATTTTTTGAAACAGCGCAATTCCATGCGTTGCATGCACCACATAGTCTCCCGGCTTAAAAGGAAACGTTAGTTTGGTGGGGTCAATTTTTTGAAAACGATGCTTTTTATTGTTGAGATGAGCATTTAAGTCGCTTACCGAAAAGATAGCAAGATGTGCAGATGGAATTACAATACCAGCATTAATGGGATCGGCAAAAAACACTACTTTATTGCGCGGAAGTGGGAGATTTTGCGCTTCTAGGTCTTGGTTGTGTTCAGACTCGTGTTCGGGCGCGCGCTTGGACGCATGTTCAGACGCATGTTCAGACGCATCTTCAAAGGAGATGTTCTCATCTGTAAAACTGAGCTGCAGCGCACGGCGTGCACCGCGATCGGGTACAGAAAAAACAACTGCTGAGTTATTTGCTAATAACTCACGTATGCGCCCAATCATTTTACTCGCAGATCCTGCGATGTCGCACTGCTCGGTCACAACATGATTTGATGCTCGCATTCCCTGTCTTGCAAGAGAAGAGAGAGAAAGTCGCTGTTGTTTGCCAAAATCTAGTTCAACGGGAGAGGTATAAAGACCATCCAAGCTCACGCGCTTTTCCGTTGATGCATGCATGAGCTCATCATATGCACGTTGGCAATCGTCAAACAATGCACGAGGTTCTGCCAAAACAACAAGAGCAGATGGGTGCATATAGTCTATAACACTTGCGGTTGAAGGATATAAATACGGTAGATAGGCGTCTAGTTCGTTGGTATAAACGGATTCTTCTATCTGATCTAAAACGCGCTCGGTATCCAAATCCTCTTGAGCTTTGTCATACAGCTTATTTTTTGCACACTGTATAGTTTCAGGCGATAATTCAAGCTCGCGCGCGGCATAGAGCACTGCTTGCTGCTGAGAAGAGATCGTTTGACCTGTAGACGGCACAACTTTTCTAATTTCGTCTACTTCATCACCAAAAAAGGAAATGCGAACAGGAGCTTGTTCACACGGAGAAAACACATCAACGCTATCGCCGTGAACACAAAAATAACCTGGCTCTCTAACTTCTTTAACAACTGTTGTAGAAACGTATCCCCATAGCACCAATTGGCGTGCAAGTGCGTATATGTCCAGCTCGTCGCCTATGCAAATCTTTTGTTGCTGAGCAAAAGACGACGTTTTGGGCGGAAGCCGCCTCAGAAGAGCTCGTGCACTTGCCACAACCACACACCGCTGTGGCTGCGCAAGATGAAACAACGCCTCGGCGCGCTTGCCACATACCTCTGCACCAGCGCCTTTGTCGCTCCAAGGCAAATCAGTTCGGTTAGGATAGCGAAATACCACGTCGGGTCCAAGCCAGCCCGCAAGGATGCGTGCAGCTCTATCCGCTGCGTCCTCGCCTGATACCACCAGCAATAGAGGGCGTGCTTGGACGCACGCACGCGCGGCAACTATAAATGGACGAGCACTTTGAGAGATGTTCAGCGTACAATCTTTTCCCTGATCAAGCTCGTTCCATATCCTGTGTATTTCGCGAGACGTAAGGAGTTGCTGAACAACTCTATGTAAAAACATGCTATATCCGTCCAGTCTGATCAACCAATGTACGTACGTATTCCGCCGATGTTGCCAAATCTTCTGTATTTGCCTGCCACGACCAATTGTCGTTACTTGTACCCGGTACATTCATACGCGCAGAATCGTCTAAGTGTAAAATGTCTTGCAGCGTTGCAATTGAAACAAGCGCATCAGAAGAAAACGCCTCACTCAACAGGTATTCTGCCTGCTTTTCGGCTGTGTAGTTGTCCATATGATAGTGGTCTTTACACCAACCAATAAGCGTTTGTGTATCATGCGTAGAAGTATATGCTACCTTCTTATACGACGGATGATAGCCAAAGCGCACATCCTCGTGAGAAAATTGCATAACATCCATACCGCAAATGTGCGTATCCATTAAAAGCGCACGAACTGCAGGCGTTACAATACCCAAATCTTCGGCAATTAAAGGAAGCGGCCCCAACTTTTTATACAGCGCACGCATAACGCGAACGCCTGGACCTTCGCGCCATGAGCCATGCGCTATAGCCTGAATGGCAGCCTCTTCGCTTTCTGTTTGTTCACTACCTCGTACAGCCTGTTTAGTAACAGGAATTGCAAAATAAGAAGAAAATCCCAAGAAATGATCAAGGCGCACATAGTCAAAAAGATCAAACTCACGCGCAAGGCGGCGCGTCCACCACGAGAAACCGTCTTTTTCCATCAAATCCCAATTATAGGTAGGGTTTCCCCAAAGCTGACCGGTTGCGCTAAATTCATCAGGTGGAACGCCTGCGGCTAACGTGGGATAACCGTCTACATCAAGGTTAAACATCTGGGGATTTGTCCAAACATCGGCCGAGTCTGCCGAAACATACATAGGAATATCACCAATAAGTGACACGCCGTTTTCATGCGCATACGCCTTAAGCGCGCGCCACTGGCGGTCAAATACAAACTGCTTTTTTACGCACGTTTCAATATCGTCAAGCAAATCATGCTCACGCGTAAACGCTGGATCCCAACGATTATACGGCTCCGGCCACTTCTGCCAGCAAATGCCCTTATAACGTTTCTTGAGCGCTCTAAAACAAGCATACGGCACTAACCAGTGGTCGTTGTCTTGAACAAAGCGATGAAACTCAACGCTGTCAGGCGTATTGTCCTCATCCTCCTCATCTTTAGTGTTGCACTGCTCTTGCTGCTCAACGAGTGCCATGTTTCCGGCAAAAGCCGAATACCCCGCATACGGCGACTTATCTTCGTCTACAGGGTGCACAGGAAGCATTTGCCAATAACGCATGTGTGCTTGTGAGAGATAGTTAACAAAGTTATACGAAGGCTGACCAAGCGTTCCTCCAGGTAACGATGTTATGTGACACAAAACACCCGCACCTGGCTTAAACGGAAGCGATAAAGGCGTTTTAATAGACGCACATAAAATCATTGAACCCAAATTTTGAAGCGTGAGGGTAAGCGTTCCGTTATGAGCTTGATACTCATTGCCCGTTAACAGATCCACCAAACGCAGAGCATGCATATCTTTACCAAGATTTTGAGTAAGCGGCACAAAGTTCTCAACAGGAATATCTACGGTTTGGCTCATCTCGGTATGTGTGTTTACCAGCACGCATACACTTGTAGTTTTATCGCGCCGCCACATACCAAATACGTCATAACCAAATGAACGCACATGCAAATCACCTGTTACAAACACGTCAAGCGTTTTACGCAGCTGAATGGCATTACGATAAATGATCTGACAATTTTTGTCGGGATTATCCCATGGAAATGTTGAACGACAGAATGGATCGCTGTAGCCTTCAAGTCCTGCCTCGTCACCGTAATATACGCACGGAACACCAGGTAGGCACATCTGTATAAGCGTGGTGAGCCACAAACGACTTACTGCCAAAGCTCTGCAGCCAGGATTAAGTCTAAACCAATATTGATCGCCTTCAGAAATTGCGCTTTTATCGGGAGCATCTCCTAGCATCGTAAGAATACGAGCGCGGTCATGCGTACTCATCATGTTAAATTCAGCATAAAAGGCATCACGTGGATAATTGGCTTGCAAACTTTCAATGGATGATGCAAAAGAATCAGCAGAGCTACGACGCGTAATAAACGAGATAAGCGCATCGCGAAGTGGATAGTTCATCGTGGCGTCTAATTCTGCGCCCTGAAAATACTTTCGCAAATTGCCGTATGCACGCTTGTGAGATGCGTCTTCCCAAACTTCTCCAATAACCACCGAATCGGGCTTTTCTGCTAAAGCGGCGCTCTTTATGTCTTCAACAAAATCATCAGTAAGTTCGTCTACAACATCTAAGCGCCATGCACGAGCACCTCGACGCAACCAGGTGCGAATAACCCCGTTTTCGCCACAAATAAGCTCACGAAATTCGGGGCAATGCTTTCTAATAGCAGGCAAGTCTTTAACACCCCACCAGCAATCATATGCACCCGAATCATTAAACGTAAACCATGAGTGCGTTGTTGCTTTTTTGTTAGACGCTGGCAATTCGGCATAATTTCCGCACGCATTAAAGTAATGAGAATCTGCTCCCACATGATTAAACACACCGTCAAGCATAATGGAGATGCTCATATCAGAAGCCCGTTTGCAAAGCTCTTCAAAGTCTTCATCGGTACCCAGCATGGGGTCAACATGAAAATAATCAGCCGTATCATAGCGATGGTTAGACTGTGCTTCTACAATGGGATTAAGGTAAATAATGGTAATTCCCAAATTTTTAAGGTAGTCAAGCTTAGAAATAATACCTTGTAAACTACCTCCGTAAAAATCCCACGCCAAAATATTACCGTCGGCATCACGCTCGTAATAGGGATAGGTGTTCCAATCGTCTACCAGTCTACGCGCAACCCCTTTGCGCGGAATACTTAAAACGCGCTCACAGCGGGCTCGCCAATTATCGTCACGTGCAAAACGATCGGGGAAAATCTGATAGGCAACACCTTGGGTATACCAGGTAGGATCAACGGTTCTTTGCTTTTTATATACCGTTACCTGAAATGAAGGAGGCTCACCGTAGGCAAAAGCACCAACGCCCACTTTATCCTCTTGAGCTGCACCGTAGCGCCATACATCGCCTTTAGAAGAGGTAATTTGAAAGCTGTACCACAGCACCTGCGGCTTATCAAATGTAAGTGTTACACCATAGCGGCATCCACCGTTAAGCTCTCCGCAGAGTGCAATATTACGACGTTCGGAACAGCCAACTTTTCTCATGGGAACGAGCTTTTCTTTTTCTTCGTCCGTCCATGTGCGCAACACAACACGACGAGGAACATCGTCCCAAATATCAATAGTTAACCGCAACTGTTCACCAACCGCTACGGCTCCAGCAATTGAACGATATCTTGTATCAAGACTATTATGTTGCGCTCTCACGATATTACCTCTTTACGTAAATGTTTGTATATTCAGGACAAAGCTGCAGGTAAACGCGCAGATATTCATGTGCTGCCCTACTCCAGCTAAAGTTGGCACGCATTGCACGTTTTTGTAGCTCAATCCACGCTTTTTTATCGGTCCAATAAAGCTCGCAAGCATCCATAAGTATGCGCGTCATTTCGTCTGCATTGATATTGCAGAACCTAAAACCAGTACCTTCTTGCGTATATTTGTTGTAAGGAATAACGCTATCGCGCAAGCCGCCTGTTTCGCGAACAACAGGAATTGTTCCGTATCGCATCGAAATTAACTGGGATAATCCGCACGGTTCAAACACAGAAGGCATTAAGAATATATCTGCACCCGCATAGATTCTATGAGAAAGCGCGTTATCAAAGGTAATGCAAGCGCTTACTTGGCGAGGATAGGTGGCCGCAAAATATCTAAACGAGTCTTCGTATTCTTTTTCGCCTGTTCCCAGAACAACCACTTGAACGCCTCGTTGCATGAGGTAATTCATGGCATAGGTTACCAGTCCAATACCCTTTTGTGCGGTTAGACGGCCAATAAGCGCAATCAAAGGACGTGTCGGATCTACGTCAAGTCCAAGTTCTTGCTGAAGATGAGCTTTGTTGCGCGCCTTACCACTTAAATCCTGAATTGAGTACCTGCTGTGAATGAGCTTGTCATTTTTGGGATTCCATAATTCAACATCAATACCGTTAAGAATGCCTCGAACAATACACGAGCGTCTTCTAAGAAGCCCATCCAAACCCTCACCATAAAAAGGCATTTGTATTTCGCCTGCATAACTAGGGCTTACCGTGGTAATACGGTCGGCGTAGCATAGGCCTGCTTGCATAAAGTTAATAGAGTCGCGATCAATATAGAGCTGACGAACGGCATTGGGTTTACCTGCCAAGCCAAGCACATCACCTATCATTTGGTCGCCAAACTGACCTTGGAATTTAAGATTGTGAATGGTAAAGGTTACCCGAACATTGCGACAAGATGGTATTTCGTGATAAAACTCGTGTAAAAACACTGGCACAAGAGCGGTTTGCCAATCGTTACAATGAATGATGTCACAACGAAGCTCGCCGATATAATTTATGGCCTCGCAAATAGCTTTTGAGAAAAACGCAAAACGCTCGCCATCGTCAAAAAATCCGTAAATGCCATCACGCTTAAAGTAATGCTCATTATCAATGAAATAATACTCAACGCCTTTATAGCGAAGCTTTTCCAAACCGCAATATTCATAACGCCAAGATAGTGGCACATAAAACTCGGCAATATGTTCCATTTTTGAAACATACTCCCAAGGAATTGCGCTGTATTTGGGCAAAATAACACTTACACGCGCCCCCAAGCGCTTAAGCGCGCGCGGCAAGGCACCTGCAACATCGGCAAGCCCACCCGTTTTTACAAAAGGAACGCATTCGGGGGTTGCGCATAATACATGCAGCTTTTTTGTTTGCTTAGTTGATGTGCGTTCAACCATACTCATATCAGTTCATTACCTTTGTTGTCGACGTTACATTTTGCGATAGATGCTGCAAGCAGCAACTTCGCTCGTTTTTAGACTAGTTACCTTTTTCTTTGATCAAAATAGCGTCGGGCGTACCGCGAAGCTCGGTTGAAGCTGGAACCGTAATGTTTCTGTCCACAATAGCATGTTCAACGCGTGCTCCCTGCTCAATAACGCAAGACTGCATGATAATGGAATCGTTTACAACCGCTCCATGCTGAACAATAACATCGCGTCCTAAAATTGAATTAGTAACGGTTCCATAAATGCGGCAACTTCCCGATACGCGTGAATTGGTTACACGCGAACCCTGTTCAAACTTAGCGGGCGCATTATCGTGTGCTTTGGTACGAACAGGACGATCAACGGGGAACAACTCCTGCGTAATAGTAGGATTCAGCAAGTCCATATTTGACTGAAAGTACGTTTTTTTATTAAAAATACCTTTCACATACCCACAGAACTCAAAGGTTTGAACGTTAACGCGATTAAAATCGTGCTCCATGGCTTCAAACAGATCAAGGTAATCGCTTTGAGCATACCATTCCAGCAGCTCAAGAAGCAGTGTTCTTTTAATCACAAAGCAATCAAGAAATGCAGCGTCGCCAAACACAATACCATGCGTAATTCCGCGCACGCGGCCATCCTCTACGCTTAGCCCCACAATATCGGAATCATTTTGAGAAGCGCGCTTAACAGCCACGGTAATATCGGCACCCGACTTTATATGAGCGTTAAGAATGTCATTATAATCAATGGTCATAACAAAGTTTGCCGATGACACAATAACGTACTCATGAGCGTCGCGCTGCAAAAATTCTTTATTGTTTTCAATATCGCGCAACAAAAAGCGAGAGCCGGTACGAGAAGTTCCAAACGCCGAACCAGGAAGAATAAACAGACCGCCTTTTTTTCTGTCCAAATCCCAATCGCGACCCGACCCAATATGGTCGATAATAGAGCGGTAGTTATACGGCATAATCATGCCAATGGTGCGTGCCCCGCTGTTTACCATATTAGAAAGCGCAAAATCCAAAATACGGTATCTTCCCAAAAACGGCATGGACGCCACTGGACGTGTTTCAGTTAAAATACTGGGGTGTTTTGTAGAATAGTTGGCGGTTATAATACCAATAAACTTTTTCATCGTATACCTTCACCCTTTCCAACTACAACGTCGTTTCCAATAACCGCTGTGTCACGCGTTTGATCAACGCTTCCGAGTACAACGTCTTCCTCAACCACAGCATGTTCGCCCAAAATTGCACGAACGACGTGCGCTCCTGCTTTAACAACGGCGCCAGGTAATAGTACGGAATCTTCAACAATGGCACGTTCGCCCACAAAGCTATCCGTAGAGATAATTGAGTGACGAACACTTCCATAAATATTGCAACCGTTGCCAACCAAGCAATCATCAATTGAACCCTGTGGTCCAATATACGCAGGTGGGCGCGTAGAAGCATTGCTCATCATGGGGTTATTTGTGTTAAACAAATCAAATGCAGGGTGCTCGCCAAGCAAATCCATACTTGTTTCGTGATACGAAGAAATAGTACCAACGTCGCGCCAAAATCCTCGATATTCGTAGGTGTAGAGTTTTTTACCGTCTTCAAGAAGTTTTGGAATGATGTCTCCGCCAAAATCGTGCTCAGACGTTTGATTGATAGCGTCTTCGCGCAAAGACGTTACCAGCAGGTCTTTGTTAAAAATATAAATTCCCATAGACGCAAGATTAGAATCGGGTTTTTTGGGTTTTTCGGTAAACTTGGTTATACGCTCGTTTTCGTCTTGCGTAATAATTCCAAAACGAGAGGCTTCTTCCCATGCAACTGGCATAACAGCAATCGTAAGATCGGCGCCGTGGCGTTTGTGAGCGTCAAGCATTTTTTGATAGTCCATGCTATAAAGCTGATCGCCTGAAAGAATAAGCACGTACTCAGGGTTATTTTGTTCGATAAAGCCAAGGTTTTGTGTTACAGCATCAGCAGTACCGGCATACCATGCACCACCCGTTTGCGTTGCAAACGGAGGCAGAATGGATACACCTCCATCGCTTTCGTTAAGATTCCACGCAGCGCCCGAACCAAGATAGGAATGAAGTACATAAGGTTGGTACTGTGTGAGAACACCAACCGTTTCTATTCCAGAATTCGCGCAGTTTGACAGCGCAAAATCGATAATGCGATACTTACCGCCAAACGATACGGCCGGTTTAGCTATCTCTTTGGTAAGAGCGCCAAGCCGACTGCCTTGACCGCCGGCAAGAAGCATTGCAATGCACTCCTTCTTGCTCATAATAACTCCTTCCAAACCCACAAAAAGACAACTTAAAGTTCTGCTTTAGCAGCCTATATGCCATATATCATTCGCGTACTCACGAATTGTCCTATCGGATGTAAAGTAACCCGAACAAGCACTGTTATGAACAGCGCCATGATTCCAAACGTGACGATTGGTATAACTACGAGTAAGCTCTTCCCACGCCTGCACATACGCATAGAAATCAGCCAACACGAGGTCGTGATCGTTATTGGTCAACAGCTCATCGCGAATGCTTTCAAAACCACCCGATAAACGATTAAGGGTTCCATCAGTAAGCTGGTCAATAATTCTTCCTAAACGAATGCGATCGTTGTTGTACATATCCCATGCCCAATATGCACCAGGCTGACGCAGATTAAGAACATCTTGTTCACGAAGTCCAAAGATTTTGATATTTGAATCGCCCACGCGCTTTGCAATTTCGATATTTGCACCGTCATAAGTGCCCAGAGTCCATGCGCCGTTCATCATAAGTTTCATGTTAGACGTACCCGATGCCTCAGAACCTGCCCAAGAAATTTGTTCGGAGATTTCGGCAGCAGGGTAAATAAGCTGCGCATTTGAAACCGAAAAATTAGGTACAAAAGCAACTTTTATAATCTGATTTACGCGTTCGTCATTGTTAATAACATCGGCAACCGAATTGATAAGACGAATAACTTCTTTTGCAAATACATAACTTTGTGCAGCTTTGCCCGAAAAAATAAATGCCGTGGGGTGCATAGTAAATCCCTTGCCGTCAAGCAGGCGATTATATACATCCATAATTTTAAGAACATTCAAAAGCTGGCGTTTGTAGGCGTGAAAACGCTTAACTTGCACGTCAAAAATCATATGCGGATCAAGCGAAACACCTGTTTGCTCGTTGATGTAGCGCGCTAAACGCTGTTTATCATTAAGCTTTGCCGCTTCAAAGTCTTCAAGAAAACTAGGATCGTTTTCATAGGCACTTAATTTTGCCAGCTCGGATGCATCGCTTAGCCAGCCGTCGCCAATTGTTTTGGTGATGAGCGCGCTATAAGCAGGATTTGCATTACCCAAGAAACGACGATGAGAAATGCCGTTGGTCTTATTATTAAACCTGTCTGGATAAAGTTCATAAAAACCGTGGAGCGTTGTGTCTTTAAGAATTTGAGTGTGAAGCTCGCTTACGCCGTTAACAGAATGCGAAAAAATAACCGAAACATTTGCCATGCGAACGCAACCGTCCCACAGCATGGCTGTTTGAGACAGTAAATCGTGCCAATTTTGCTTATCACGCGGAAATGTATTGTGGAATCTTCGGTCAATTTCTTCGATAAACATATATGTACGAGGCAAAAGACTGCGGAAAAGTGCAATCGGCCAGCATTCAAGAGCCTCGGGCATAACCGTATGATTGGTGTATGAAAGCGTATTACGCACAATCTCAAACGCTCGATCAAACTCGACGTTCTTTTCGTCGACCAAAATACGCATAAGCTCAGGACCACAAAGAGCTGGATGCGTGTCGTTAGTATGAATGGCAACAAAATCGCTCAGTTTGTCCCAATCGCACCCGTGCTTTTTCTCAAAACCTCTAAGAATTGAGTGAAGACCTGCACAAACAAAGAGATACTCCTGTTTAAGGCGCAAAAGTCTACCGTGTTCACCCGAATCATTGGGGTATAAAATCTGCGAAATAGCCTCAACATCCGAACGAAAACGCATTGCCTCAGCGTAATTGCCCTCGTTAAATGCGGCAAGATTAAAGTTTTCCTCTGCGGGCTCCGCGCTCCATAGGCGCAAATTGTTTACTGTTTTGCCACCAAAACCAACTAACGGTACATCATATGGCACAGCGCGAACCAAATCGCCGCCTTCTTGCGTAAACCAAAAACGACCGTTTTCTTCGTGGCGAACAACCTGTCCACCAAACTGAACAATAACCGACTCGGCAATACAGCGTGTTTCCCAAGGAAATCCGTGTTCAAGCCAATTATCCATCAGCTCTACTTGACGGCCGTCTTTAATAGCTTGACGGAACAGTCCATAATGATAACGCATGCCACAACCGTTGCCCGCAATACCAAGCGCTGCGCACGAATCCATAAAACACGCAGCTAAACGACCTAAGCCACCATTTCCTAAACCTGGATCAACTTCAAGCTTAATAAGGTCGTCTAAATTAACACCAAGTTCTTTGCATCCATTTTCAACAAGATCACGAATACCAAAATTCAACAGATAATTGTCTAAAAGTGGGCCGGTCAAAAACTCAAGAGAAAAGTAAAATACTTCTTTCTGTTGAGGGTCTTGATCTGCTTGCAACGCCTTTGCCTTCTTTGCGATAAGCGCCGACAAAACATAGAGCCGCTGGGTATCTGTAAGATCCTCAAATGAACGAGCATAATACGACTCACACCCCTGTTTATACTGTTGAATAAAGTCTTGTGTATCGTTGAATAAAGATGCCATGTAGTCCCTTTCCTGTAGTTGCCTACACATCCGATATGCGTGTAGGTCCAAAGCTATTTACGTTTTTTAACCTTCTTAGTAACTGTGTTATGTGCAGGCTGCTTTTTAGCCGTCTTGGTGTGTGCGCTGCTATGCAATGATTTTCCCACGGCTGGCTTATCACTGCTTTTACCTGCAGCTTTACCTGTTGTTTTACCTTTTTTCTTGCTTGCAGCTTTTTCCGTAGCTTTACTTGCGGCTTCCTTTTTTGCGGGCAACGCGCGCACATATTTAAAAACAACACCACCCAAAGGAGGCACGGTAATCACCAAAGAATTATCGCGCCCATGTTGAGGCTCCTCCTCGGTAGCAAGCGCATGAAAACCGTTAGAAGTTCCCGAACCGCCAAATGCAGGATCATCGGTATTGAAAACCTCTTTCCAATACCCTGCCATAGGCATACCAAGCCTAAAGTTATCGTGTGGATTAACTTCAAAATTGATCACAACAACTAAATCGTCGGTCTTGTGCTCGCCGTGGCGAATAAACGCAATAATCGCCTGACCAGAATTGTCCGCATCGATCCACTCAAATCCGCGCGACTCAAACGAAAACTCCCACATTGCAGGGTTGTTATTGTAGAAAGCATTAAGCTCTTGTACAAAGTGCTGATGTTTTTTGTGCGCTTCAAACTTGTGGGTAAGGAAATACTGAATTCCCTCGTAATAACGCCATTCAATAAACTGTGCAATCTCGTTGCCCATAAAATTAAGCTTTGCGCCCGCATGAGCCATCTGATAAAGCGCAAGCGCGCGCATACCAGCAAACTGACGCCAGTAATCGCCAGGCTGTCTACGAATTAAAGAGCATTTTCCATGCACTACTTCATCGTGCGACAGAGGCAAAATAAAGTTTTCATTAAATTGGTACATAGTAGAAAATGTGAGCAAATGATGAGCACCTGGACGATAAGGAAAATCGGCTTGAATGTAGTGCAGAGTATCATTCATCCAGCCCATATCCCATTTAAGATGAAAACCTAAACCTCCATCTTTAGGCGGATATGTTACCAGCGGCCATGCGGTAGACTCCTCGGCAATCATCATGGTGTGTGGATAATACTTTTCTACCGCCTCGTTACACTGCTGAACAAATTTTATAGCGGTAAGATCTTCTTCGGTGCCTTTTTCGTTGAATTGCTTTTGAGCAGGGTCATCTATACCAAAGTTGAGGTACAAAATGCTGGTAACGCCATCCATACGAATGCCGTCTACATGAAACTCTCCCACCCAATACAGAAGGTTAGATATAAGAAAGCTTCTTACCTCGCCACGACCAACATCAAATTTGTACGTGCCCCAATTAGGATGTTCTTTTTTCTCAAACAGTTTATCGCCGTTAAAACGACTTAGACCGTGCTCGTCTTTACAAAAACCACCGGGAACCCAGTCGAGAATAACGCCAATATTTGCCTGATGACACGCGTCAATAAAATGCTTAAACTGATCGGGCGTACCGTAGCGCGCGGTTGGCGCAAAATAGCCCGTAACTTGATAACCCCATGATCCATCAAAAGGGTGCTCCATAATGGGCATAATTTCGATGTGGGAATATCCCATTTTTTTAACATAAGCAACCAGGCGTTCAGACAGCTCGTCATAACTTAAAAACCGCCCTTGACATTGCCATTCGTCATTTGAAGTATCCTCATCATCAGATACAGGCGAAACGTCATTTGCATGCTCTTTAATAACTTCATCAGATGGTTGACGCTTCCAACTTCCTAAATGGCATTCAAAAATATTAAGAGGCTCATGAAGAAAATTGTGGCTATTGCGATGTTTGGTATATGCAGCATCTGACCACTCATATTGTGAAACATCAAGCAAACGCGAAGCCGTACCTGGAGGACATTCAGCGCTAAAAGCGTAAGGATCTGCTTTATAAAACGTAGTACCGTCTTGTGTTTCAATGAGGTACTTATACAGCTCACCAGCCTGTGCTCCGCCGACAAAACCTTCCCAAATGCCAGAGCCTTTATGTTCAAGATAATTTTGAGTTTCACCCCAGCCGTTAAAATCACCATCTACGCGCACGCTTTTAACACCTGGAGCCCAAACAGCAAAATAGAAACCGCTACATCCATTACAAACAATAGGATGAGCTCCCAATTTTTCGTGGCTTCTATACCAATTACCCTGAGCAAAAAGATAACGGTCGTCATTTGTTAATTGCACATCATTAAGGGTAAAGCTCTTCATACATGTCCCCCTCAATACAAGCCGTCAGCTGAAAACTGATATCTCTTTTACGTTCAAGCTTTGTGTATACCTGCGCTTTATGCATTCAAGCCAATACCTACAAAATGTAGTGGCTGTATGCCCACGCGCACACCAAAAAGCTACATTGAAACAACATATTTTCTATTTTACGGCAACATCTCTATAAAAGCCTCGACAAAATCAACAACTTTGCTATAAGTAAAAAACACTTCTGTGAACGGTTTGGGTACCTATTTATAGGAAAGGCTGGTGCACGTTATAATGAACTGTACACGATGTCCAACTATTCGTGACATCCATTCGTTTGATTACTATATAGACAAGCCAATGCAACACACTTGAATACCAGATGAGGAGGGGTGATGGCACAAGAGTCACAGCGCAGTAAACAAAAGCGTGCGTGCGCGTTCTACGAAATTCTTCACGCACGGTATCACGGAGCAAAGTCGGCTCTTACCTATCACGACCCCTTTACCCTTACCATCTGCGTTATGCTTTCGGCTCAAACAACCGATGCGGCTGTTAATAAAGTAACTCCTCAACTGTTTGCACGCTGGCCAGATGCTAAACACATGGCGCAAGCAAAGCCCGAGGACATAGGAGAGGTTATTCGCACCATTGGGTTTTGGCGCGCTAAAGCAAAACATTGTGTTGGAGCCTCGCAAATGATTATGAACGATTTTGCAGGAGAAGTACCTCAAACCATGGAGGAACTTATGCGCCTACCTGGGGTAGGAAGAAAAACCGCCAACATTGTACTGAACAAAGCGTTCAAAAAAACTCAAGGCATTGCTGTTGACACCCATGTATTTAGAATTTCAACGCGTTTACAGTTTACACGTGCAAAAACGCCGCTTGAAGCCGAGCAAGATTTGCTTAAGTTGCTCCCTCCCACATTGTGGAGCAGCGTAAATGAAGAATGGATCCATTTTGGACGCGAAATATGCAAGGCAAAAAATCCATGCTGTGACACGTGTATTGCCCGCGCGCTTTGCCCGTCTTATGCAAAGTTTTCTAAAAAGTAAGTCCAAGAAATAAGCTCAATAAAAAAACTTGTAATTCCTAGGGCTTCTCATGGTATTTTAGTAGCTCGTATAAACGCCGTAAAAAGACGAGCAAAACCGTGTAAAATTATAGTGTATGTGTACATGTAGGTTTATGAAAATAGCCATGAGCGAGTAAGGGGTTTGTATGATTTATCTTTCCCAGCTATTGGGCAATCCCGTATTTGATGCAAAAGGCGAAAAAATAGGTCGCGTAAACGACCTTGGCATTGCAACGGGCGAAGTCTTTCCTCGTATTACCGCACTTGCTGTTGAAGGTCCTGGCAAAACGCCTTTTATGATTTCATGGCGCAAGTATGTTGATTCGTTTTCTACCGAAGAAATCCACTTAAAAGTAGTTGATACCGATATTAGATTTTCTTATCTTCAGCCTAACGAAGTGTTAATTGCACGCGATTTGCTTAACAAACAAATTGTTGATACGCGCGGCATGCGTGTTGTAAGAGTAAACGACTTAAAGCTTTCAGACACCAGCTCATCGCAGCTTCGTTTGCTTGGTGCCGAAGTTGGAATACGCGGTTTGCTACGATCGCTCTCCCCTGCACTTGAAACGCTTACGCTTAAAATTGCAAAATCGCTTGGCAAGCCCATGCCCGAAAAAATTATCGCATGGAACTATATGGACCTGCTTGACCGCGATTTGTCTAATGTAAAGCTATCTGTATCGCATAAAACACTCGATGGTCTACACCCTGCCGATATTGCAGACATTTTGGAGCGCCTTGATCCGCGCCTACGTGGACGCGTGTTTGCGCAGCTAGATGACGAGCGCGCCGCAGACGCAATCGCTGAGTTTGACGATGATCATATTGCCGCAGAAATTATGGGCGACATGGCCGATACTGATGCGTCACGCATGTTATCGGAAATGGATCCTGACGACGCAGCCGAGCTGGTAAGCGAACTTGACTATGACAAGGCAGAAAAAATCCTTCGCCTTATGGGTGTAAAAGAGCGCAAAGCCATTAGACAGCTTTTAGGATATAGAGAAGATACTGCAGGTCGTATCATGACCTCTGAGGTTTTGTGCCTGCCAGAAGCACAAACCGTTGCAGACGCAGTTGCCCGCATGCGCGCGCTTGATGAAGACTTTGAAACCGTACACTATGTGTATCTAAAAGACGACGAAAACCGTTTAAGTGGCGTGGTAAATCTCAATAAGCTTATTATTAACGAGCCAGCAACACCACTTAAAAACATAGCAACCACCGACATGATTACCGCAAATCCCGATGACGACCAAGAAGACGTTGCCGAGAACATTGCAAAGTACAACTTGTTAGCAATGCCTGTTATTGACGACAACAAGCGTCTATTAGGTATTGTTACCGTTGACGACGCGCTTGACGTTATGGAAGAAGAGCACGAAGAAGACCTACAAATTGCGGGTGCTGGAGCAAATGATGGTGATTCCAAGCGACAAACAGGTGCGCTTGTTTGGTTGCTTCGTCATAACGCATGGCTGTTTATATGGGTGTTTGGTTCATGTATTGCCTTTGCACTCCATTTGTGTGGCTTGCTCCATCTTCCTTTACCTGATGCTCATAAAAACGCACTCATGCTGTTTACATGCGCGCTTCTGCCTGTGTGTTTGATGTTTGGTGACGCCTCTATTTCGCATACCGTTAATTTCTTCCTTGAAAACGATGCAGACGACGAAAACTCGCCCTCCGATTTGGGCTTTGGTGTTAAAAGCCTTGGTCTGGCGCTTGTGTTTGCTGCTATTTTTGCGGCAATCGAAGTGATCTTTTCTATGTTGTGCACCATGCACAATTTTGATTCCGTGTTGGCAAAAGGTTTTCTTTCGTCGTTTGTGGCAATTGGTATTGCGTCTTGTATATCTGTTATAGCGTCTCCTCTGTTTCTTGCCATTTTACGTGTACGCGATGCAAAAAATCTTGATACCTCAGGCTTTGTGCTGTCACTTGTTTCTATGATTTTGTCGTTTGTAATATGCATAGCAGCTATTATGTGCATGGGAGCTTTAGGGGTTCTTCAGTGATGACGCAGCAAACAACTCCCCTACAAGCGCATAATGCAGAAAACACGCAGCGCGCAATAAATACACAGCAAACCAATACTTTGGAGCGTCGACCCCAAAAATTGCAGTTTAAGCGCGTGTTGCTTGCTATGGGACCTGGTATGGTTGCAGCCCTTGCAGGTGCAGACGCAGGTGGTGTAGCAACATACTCCAACGCTGGTGCGCTGTTTGGCTTCGGTCAGCTTTGGACGGTTCCTATTATGTGTTTCTTGCTGATTGTGGTACAAGAAACAGCAGCTCGTATGGGTTGCGTTACCGGAAAAGGCTTTGCGTCGCTTATACGCGAATGTTTTGGTGTCAAGCGTTCTGCAGTTGCCATGCTTGCACTTCTTATCTCAAATACAACGGTTACGCTTTCAGAGTTTGCAGGTATTGCCTCGGGTTTAGCGTTGTTTGGCATGCCTACCTATCTTTCGGTTCCACTTTCTGCGTTACTCATTTGGGTATTGGCAATGAGCGGAAGTTATCGTTCTATCGAAAAGGTGCTCTTGGCTATCAGTTGCGTATTTGTAACCTATATTATTGCAGGATTTTTAGTACAACCCGATTGGTCATACGCTCTTTTCACTACCGCCGTGCCACAAATTACGCCTAATCCTCAGTATTTGTCGTTATTGGTTGCAAATGTAGGAACAACCATTGCACCTTGGATGATATTTTTAGCACAGTCAAATGTTGTTGATAAAAACGCGCACGACGAAGACATTCCCTATCAGCAAATTGATACGGTTACTGGAGCTGTTGTAGCAAGTGTTATCAGCTGGTTTATTATTCTTGCAACGGGAGCAGTGCTGTTTCCTGCAGGCATTACCGTTAACGGTGCAGAAGACGCAGCAGCGGCTTTGGCTCCACTTGCAGGCGAGTACGCCTATGCGCTCTTTGGCATTGGTCTTATTGGCGCATCATTTTTAGCGGCTTGTGTACTACCAGGAATTACCGCAAGTGGTATCTGCGAAGCTTTTGGCTGGGAACGTGGTGCAGATTGCACGTGGCAAGAAGCCCCTGCCTATCGGGGAATTATTACCGCTATTTTGGTTATATCTGCGGTAATTGTTCTTATTCCTCATATTGACCTATTTGGAATTATGATGTTTGCACAGGTCATAAACGGTATTCTTTTGCCAATTCTTTTGGTATGTATGGTACGCATCGCTTCAAATAAATTTATCATGGGAAAACATGTTAATAGCAAACTGTGGACCATGCTGACATGGTTTACCGTCATTGCAGTAACCATTCTCACCATCATCATGTTTGTTATGCAAGCAATGGGCTATTAGCCGCTTGAGCCGCTCAATATACTACATAGGTTCATACATCACACAAGGCGCCGCAAACGCACGATATGAGCGTGGTGGCGTGCGCATACTGTGAGCGCCACAAACAAAATAACCCCGCTTACAACACCAACACACTGTGTAAACGCCTCACAAAAGAAAACGAGCAAGTCATCACTTGACCTGCTCGTTTCCTGTTATTATGCAAGCGTTTTACATGCACGTACCGCCTCATGTTATCCCATAGTCATGATCATACTATTAAGCCTCATGGGTGAATTGCGCAGCACACCTTAAATCATGCAAACCTGACATTCCGAAGAACCATCACAATGAAACGCAGATTTTTTCTCGTCAGATTTTGCAGCGTCGGGTAAAATCTCATCGCTTTCTAGATGTTCACTGCCTTCCAAAACGTCTTGACGAACGCGCACGTAATAAATGGAATCACACTTTTTCTTAAAGGCATAAATATAGGCGCGATTAAGATCTCTGGTAGTGGCTTGTGAAGTCATAAACAAGGTAAGCGAAATTGCTTGGTCTACGTGCTTTTGTGCAGCCGCAACAATGTTGATAATTGCCTCGTAACCAACCTCATATGCACCGTCTTGATAATATTTATAGGTATCGTCACTAATTTTATAGGCAGGAACATACACACGTCCAACTTTGCCTTCCTTGCGCGTTTCAACAGGAGAAACAACGGGCTGCAAACTTGGCGTACACGAGGAAAGATAGCTGATAGAACCCGTAGGAGCAACTGCCATAAGATGCGAATTTGCCAAACCATGCGCGCGAATGTCTTTAACCAACTCTTGCCAGTCTTGTTGGGTAGGAAGTTCAAAGTGGCAATCAGCCAAAAGTTTGGCAATGCGCGGCGTTGCAGGCTCAATCTTATGCTCGGTGTATTTCTTAAAATACGTGCCATCAGCATATTCTGAATCAGCAAAGCCTGCAAAGGCACCTTCGGTTTGCGCAAGTTCTGACGAGGCCTTAAATGCGTGGTATGCCATTGCATAAAAGAACATATCAACAAAGTCAACAGCCTCTGCCGACGCATAATAAATATGGTGCGTTGCCAAAAATCCGTGAAGGTTCATAGCGCCTAAACCAACAGCATGATTAAGCTTGTTTCCTTTATTAACAGAAGGTGCGCACGATAAATCGGACGAACGCGACACGCGATCAAGTGCAACGATAGCGTCTTTGATGGTGCGCGAGAACTCAGACGCATGATCCATGGCAGCTGCTATATTGATAGATCCCAAGTTGCAGCATATATCAACGCCTGTTTGCGTAAATCCAAGATCTTCGGTATAAGAACTTGGCGTAGACACCTGTGCGATTTCGGAACACAGATTTGACATCACAATACGCCCAGCTTTCTTGTGGGGATTGCGTCTGTTTACCGTGTCCTCAAACAAGATATACGGATAACCCGATTCAAACTGCAGCTCAGCTATGGTTTGGAAAAACTTGCGTGCGCTGATATAGTCCTTTTTTATACGAGGATTGTTAACCAATTCGTCGTACTTTTCGGTAATAGACATGTCTGCCATAGAACATTTGTACTCTTTTTCTATGTCGTATGGCGAAAAAAGCGCCATGTCCTTGTTTTCTTTTGCAAGCTTAAACGTAATATCTGGAACGATAACGCCAAGCGACAGCGACTTAATGCGTACCTTTTCGTCTGCGTTTTCGCGCTTGGTGTCAAGAAAACGCATAATATCGGGATGATGCGCATGCAAATAAACAGCTCCTGCACCTTGGCGCTGACCCAGCTGATTTGCATACGAAAACGTATCTTCTAACAATTTCATAACAGGAACAACACCGCTTGCTTGGTGAGCAAAGCCTTTAATGGGAGCACCTGTTTCGCGTAAGTTGGTAAGACATAAAGCAACACCGCCACCGCGTTTTGAGAGTTGCAAACTGGTTCCAATACCACGAGCAATTGACTCCATGTTGTCCTCAACACGAAGCAAATAACAAGAAATATATTCACCACGACGCTTTTTGCCTGCATTCAAAAACGTGGGGGTTGCAGGCTGAAATCTATTAGACATTAGGTCGAGCACCAAATTACGCGCAAGCGCAACATCGCCGTTGGCAAGAAAAAGAGCACACATTACAACACGGTCTTCAAAACGTTCTAAATATGTTGTTCTGTCGTCAGATTGCAGTGCATATGCCATATAAAATTTCATAGCACCCATGAGCGATAAAAACTCAAAATGTTGCTCGTAAGCCAACGACGTAAGCGCCTCTATATCTTCTTGACTATAGAGGTCTAATACCGCCTTGTCGTAATATTGGTGTTCAACAAGATAATCGAGGCGCTGCTGACACGATTCGAACGTTTTAAGACGAGGCTCTACCTGCTCTTTAAGATAGAGCTGCACCGCCTTTTTATCGGCAGAAAAATTATAGTGGCCGTCTTCGGTTTTGAAGCGCGTAAGCGCATTAAGAGCAATATAAGAATCAGTTGTAGAAGTTGACATAGTAAGTCCGTTCTTTGGCAGGTTTATAATACGTCTGAACATCAAGCGCATAGGCAGGCGCAACAGCACGCGGTAAGTGCGCGAACAAACACAACGGCGCGCGGCAGCACATAGTGGAGAAAGTTTCTTGCATTACGTGTGTCTTAGACCAGCATGGGCGCTTTCTCAGGTTGAGAAATCTTTTCGTCGATAAGCATTTGTACGCGCGCAACATCTTCTTGTGTTCCCGATAATTCAAATTGATATGCAAGAGGAACACCAACTTTAGCAGCAATAATGGGGCCAGCAAGCGCAAAGCTATCTCCAAAATTAGTGTTGCCTGTTCCAATGACAGCCCTACACAGCTTGCGGTTATGTTCATCGTTTAGAAAATGAATAACCTGCTTGGGCACAGCTCCGCGCGTATCTACATGACCGTGCGTGTTTTTACCTCCGCCCGAATACGTTGGGCAAATGAGGATGTATTCATTGTCAACCACCATGTGCTCCTGCAGATTAAGCGGAATACGGTGAGATACACAGGTAAGCTTTTGCACAAAGCGATGCGTGTTTTCGGAGGTAGAAGAAAAATAAACAATTTGCACGATTAAAACTCCCAATCCTCGTCGGTTGTTTCTTCAGAGGTTCCTATAACATAGGACGATCCACTACCAGAAAAGAAGTCGTGATTTTCATCGGCGCGCGCAGAAAGCTGTGCAAAAACCTCGGGCGAAATATAGGTTTCTTGCTCTGAAAATGGAGAATCATACCCTAGATTCTGCAAGAATTTACCAGCGTTATACAAGCTAAATCGTATAGCATCGTCTGCCAGATCAAAATCTTTGTACAGGTCTTGCAAATATGCTTTTTCTAAATCAATAAGCTGATACATAAGATCAAATACAAAGTCTTTAACAGTTTGTTGTTCATCGCTGGTAAGCTTGCGAACTTTTTGCTGGAACTTATAACCGCTGTAATAGTTGTGGATAACCTTATCGCGCAAAATAAGACGAATCATATCAGAAGTGTTAGGAAGCTTGCTGCGTGCAGACAAATAAAACGGCAGATAAAAGCCACCATAGAGCAAAAATCCTGGCATAAGGGCTGCGGCAACCTTGCTTTTTAAGGGATCAGAACCCGTATAGTAAGGAATAAGTGCTTTTGCGCGTTTTTGGAGCGCATCGTTATTAACCACCCACGCCTGCGCTTCGTCAATTTGCTCACTGCTACACAGCGTAGAAAACACCGTTCCATACGAGCGCGCATGAACTGCAACCATAAAAGCAAAGTTTGCGTAATTTGCCTGCTCTATATCGGTAAGCGCATGACGAATCTGAGCTACATCGCCAACGGTTGCCTGCACTGTATCTAAAAGTGTAAGGCCTGTAAAGGTGCGAATAATGAGCTGCTGCCACGAACTATCCAACTCATTCCAAGATGGCAAGTCATTAGAAACGGGTATGTTTTCGGGAAGCCAAAAATTTTGAGTAACACGATTCCAAACCTCAAGATCTTTTTCATCTTGAATTCTGTTCCAATTAACAGCACGCATATTGCAGCCTTTATCAGCATACGCAAAATCAACTGGAGATTGAGATGTTGGTTGTATGTTTGAAGCAGATTGCATTCCCGTTCCTCTCCTTATCGATAACAATACAAGCTCGTGTTCAATAAAGCTCAAGAAACAATAACACAATATATAGTGAGTATCAATATGTGTTTGTACAGCATGTTGATACTAATCCACAGTTAAGCGTTGGTAACGCGCGATTAAAAATTTACGACCATCACAATAAATCCTTGATAGTACAACCGTACTACCCACAATCACGTAGAGTTTGTTACTTACAGTCATGCCAATCTCCAATACAAACCATAACGCTCAATACAGACGCACAGCACTTTCGACAACCAAGCCACACTGCTAAAACAGCACAACAAAAAAACGCGCCCGTAAGCTACGAGCGCGTTTTGGAACAGATTAAAACCGTTCTCTATGAATGCATAACAGCTTTATCTTTTGTTCAGTTTGCGCGAAACAAACGCACCAGCAAGCGAGAACAAAGCTCCTAAGCCACCTAATACTCCAGCACCCGAACCTGCTAAATCGGAGGTTTTTGGAGTCTTTAACTGCGAAGCAGTCGAAGGCTCTCCTTGGGTATCGGTATCCCCTTGAGCGTCTCCTTGGTCATCACCTGCTGTGTGGAGCGTTGGTTGAGCAGGGGTAAGCGTTGCGGGAAGCACGCCGTTTACCGTAAATGCTTTGATAAGCGCGTTACCAAATTCAAATGCGTCACCTTCGCTTATAGCTTTCGTAAGGGCTGCAGGAGTTACCCATTTAAGACCATCCTTGGTTTGCAAGCGAATAAAGGTTTCACCTGGATTAGACTTAACGTGAGTCCAGAGATACTGCATAGGCAGACCCTTATTCAAAAGACCATCGGCATTCGTTTTCTCATGTGGATTTGGATCTTGAGCAGATTGGGAAAGAGCTGTTTCCACATTTAACCACGAGTAAGCCTTACCTTGGGTATCTTTTGATACCAGCGTTTCTACAACAGCAAATTTTTGTCCTTTTTTAAGCTGAACAGGCGTATCAAGCTTAACCGTCTCAAAACCCGCTGCCTCTGTAACATAATTTTGCTCTGAAACCACTTGAGAATCATTCGTTGGGTCAAGGTCACCAAGATTATCATCGCTTACCAAATAAACCTTGATATTAACTTCGGTTCCAGCAAGTTGAGAACGAACAGACACAGCCTTCAGCACTTCGGTGCCTTTTGCGGTAAATACATTTGCAACCGCAGTATCGCTACCTTGCGTTCTTAGCGCAAATGGATTATCGGTACCAGTTTTGGTGTAGTTGTACGTATAAACGTTATCGTAATCAAAACCGTCATCTGCAATGTCTACACTTAACGCTTGAGCGCCTGTAAGCGAGTGATCGTAATAGGAGATCCAGAAGAAGCCCGATTTATCACCGTTTTTATCTTTTAGACCCCAACCGGCACCCTTACCAGAAAGTGCGCCATCAACCTTTTCTTGTACAAACTTCTTATAGTATTCATCAAAGTTGTCTTTTGCTTGCTTGTACTTTTCAGCTTGTTTTTTATACTTTTCAAGCTTGTCAAGATCTGCTTGTGCAGGTGTTTGAGTTGCTTTGATCTTGTTTTCAAGTCTCTTTACTGCTTTCGCGTATGCGTCAGCGTAGTAGTCAACATTATCTTTTTCCGTAGCTTTTGCCTGGTCATTATCAAGCAGAGCCTTGATCTTCTCTTTAAGCTGCTCATCGCTCAATTTATATTGAGCCTGTAGCTTTTTAAATGCCGCAGCTGTATTAGATTGCGAACCCCAACTGTTTTTGATTAACCATGCACCGTTACCTGCGGGCTTTGTTCCTTTTTGGAAACCCTTGAATTTATCGGCTGGGACATCGTCATTCCATCCAACAATAGATACTGCATGGTTTTGAACGGTTTTATCCCCATCGTCATAGGTATACGGTGTAACTTTTGATGCGTTCATTGATACTTGTACAACGCCGTATTTAACCAAAGCTTCTTTCACGCGTAAGCGTGCCTTGTCGTTTTGAGAAACCCAATCCATATTTCCTTTGCCATCAAATTTATAGTGATTAAACGCAGGAAGATAATATACACCGTCTACATGAGCCACTGGTTTTTCTTTGGCTGCCGCAGCTTCATCATGATAACCCCAGTTCTTAGTTTCCCAGAACTCATCGGAATCAATAAGACCAAGCAGATACTTAATACGGTTATCCAAATTGTCTTCAAAGCCAGGAGCTTTTTTAGGCCAGTATGGTTCGTCTTTCTCGCTCACCGCACCTTCCCAGTTGGTAAGTGTGTTCTCATTAAAATCAGTAAAACCACCGAGGTTCATACTATTAGCTACTGGAGCAACATTACCCGTTTTATCGTCAATTTGCTCTGCACCTTCACCTTTTTGGCTGCCTTGTTTTTCGGGGGTAAACGATTTTAACTCAAAATAAAGTTCAGATAAATCTACATCATCGGGGATGTTAGCAAGTATGGGAGAGTTGTGTTTTGCCTCATCAAGAGCTTTTCCACCGTCACCCTGTTTTTTCTTAAGAATTGCGCTTTCAAGCTCAGACATAATTGCGTGAACCCAGCACGTTCCCATTTGACCCTGATCGCGCGGTGGTGTAAGCTGGCCAACATTTTGCAGGTAATATTGTTTTGCCTTTGATACATCTGGAACATTTTCAAGTTTTTTGTCGCCTGAATCAGAAACACCAGTAATGATTTTAACGGCACCTAAGGCAGTATTTCCACCTTCGGAGTTATCGGGTTGACCTTGTGCATCGGGTTTAAGCGGCTTATAGTCTGACAACCATTTTCTAAAGGCAAACCAGTCGTCTGCTGTAGTTTTACCGTCTTTGTTCCAGTCAAAATTGAGGTCTGTTCCCAAAGCGTCTTTGTATTTGGCTGGATCAAGTTGTTGTGTGGGTTGCTGTGGCTGAGGATTACCTGCTGCGGGTTGAGGATCCTGCTGCGCTGTAGCAGTAGTAGCTTTTGTGTCTGTTTGAGTTGCCTTTTGTTCAGAAGGCGCAGCGGGTGCTTGCGCAGAAGCTTGTGCTGCAGATGGCACCTGCGCAGTGGTTGGCGCCTTAACGGTGTTTTTAAGAACTTGAGAGACAACGTTAACCGCATTAACGTTAACGGCAGGTTGAGCTGTGGGGAGGGCGTCTACGTGTTGCGCTTTAGCAGGAGCATCGCTTGCAGCAGTTTGATGTTGTGCATCTTGTGCAAAGGCTGCTTGTGGAGCAATAAGGAAGGCCGAAATTGCAAGTGCAAAAATAGCTTCTAATACGTGGTGTTTTGACCATGCACGATGTTGTGCATGAGCGTTTAATATCTTGAGTTCCCATTTTTTATTCATGAGATCCTTCCTTTCCTCTACAATCGTGGTGACCTAAGATACACGTTTTTATGTATGTTTGTCAGAAGGACTTACTTATAAAACAACGAGAATCTTGGATATTTTTCTCATAATCGTATATATTTTTCATTTTATCTTATATTTTTGCGCTATGTTAAGTTTTTATGCAGTTTTAGAAAATATATTTCTGTTACAATTCAGATACATTTCTGTAATATATGTAACAAAAAGAAGATGAAACCTAAAAATTAAAATTGTTCTCATGAGTACAAAAGCTTATGCAACTCGCCATATATCGCCTTGAACAATACAAAAACCCTGTTCAGCAAGTTCTTCAAGTGTTTTCTGCACATACTCATACGAAACATCTTCACGTTTTGCGCTGTTTTCTATTCTATTAAGCTCACGACACAACAATTCGGTGGTGCACACATCCCCACTAACTTGATAAGCCAACAACAAGCGCACAAGCTCCGCACGTTTTTGGCGATGGCTCCCCTCAAATTTAGACTGTTTAACATACGTTTTTGATTTTCTTGCGGGATTAGCTTGTGTTTTCTTAAGATGAGCACCGTAATCAAGCAGCGCATAATACCACATGCGCGGACTCATCTGCTCGCGAGACTTTAATAAACCCGCTGCCGGACAGGCTTGTGCAATATACGGAATCAACAGCTTATCATCCACCTGCTCAGTATCGCGAAAAAACTCATGCAAAAACACGCTTCTCACGTTAGTTTCAAGATACACAACATGCTGATTGTACGCAAACGCACAAATACCCGCCGCAGTAGCAGGTCCAATACCAGGTAACGCTTGAAGAGCTTCTTGAGAGCGCGGCATAACACCACCTTGTTCAGAAACCATCTGTGCCGCGTGCAAAAGCGCTAATGCACGACGGTTGTATCCCATACCCTGCCACTCGTTTAAGACATCAGTTACACTTGCTAACGCAAGCACATCAATCGTAGGAAATTTTTGCGCCCATGCGTCAAATCGCTTTTCAACGCGCGCGGTTTGCGTTTGTTGAAGCATAACTTCGGAAATCCAAATTTTATAGGGATCAGCCGTGTTCCTCCATGCAAAATCACGATACAGCTCTTGACCTTTTTGAGCAATTTTAGTGCGAAACGCCTTGAGTTCACAACTTGATAGAGGAAAAGCAGGGTTGTTCTTCATATGAGCTTATGCTCGTTTCCAATTTTCAATCCGCCATTTGTTGCGGCGAGCTTTATATTTAAGAACAATACCTGGATTAATAGCAACGGGATGTACAGCTTTTTGGAGCAAAGCGTCGTCGGTATGATGGTCTCCATATGCAAAATCAATATACCAAGCTCCCACACCAAACGTCTTTTGAGCCCATTTGGTAAGTTCTTGCTCTTTAGCTGCGCCTTCAACAACATCGCCATACACAAAACCTGTATAACGCTGCTGTTCGTCATAGCGCATGTCCGTTGCAATGACATGATCAATGCCCAAATAGAGCGCCGCTTGTTCGGCAATTCCTTTAAACGTTGCCGAAACAAGCACGATAATACATCCTTCGCTTTGCTTTTGATGAACTTCCCTTATTCCACGTGCTCGATACCTGGGCATAATAATGCGCTCATGAAAATCTTTCATAAGACGAGTTACGTCTTGCTTGGATCTTCCTGCCAGCTTTTTAAAGAGAATTTCGCGCGCTTGCGCTTGATTAAACGGTAAATGAAGAACATAACGTGCAGCCCACCAGGTTAAGTGGAGCATATCAACGCACGACAAAAGATGATGACGAAACAGATACAGCGTAAAAAGTGTTCCCGACTGCCCGTTAATAAGCGTTCCGTCAAAATCAAAAACAGCTAAAGGAGCTTTGTGTTCAAAGGAGTATGTTTGTTCTTGAACGCTCGTTGGTGTACACTTCACTCTCATAAATCTATGATCCTATAAGCCAGTCAGTCACAAATTATAACGTATTGTTTTGCGGTATTCATTATATTTTTGCAAATAAAAAAGCTCAGGAAGAGTCCTGAGCTTCTTATATCCAAATGGCGGGATATGCGGGGATCGAACCCGCGACCTCCGACGTGACAGGCCGGCGCTCTAACCAGCTGAGCTAATACCCCGTGCGTTATCGCAAAAGTTATAATACACAATCTTGCCCTGTTTTGTCTAGTCTTTTTTTAAAATTGTGAGGTATTTATAAAGACTTTCATTCGCGCCCAACAAAACACAAGGTAGGAGCACTGCCAATATTCAGTCTTTGTATGGAAAACAGCACGCGACGCACAAGTCAACTGCAACGTATTTACACAAGCGAAATAGATGTTTCTTTGTGATTGGCATCGGTGACCACTAAATGTGGATCACGAAGCTCTGCTTTTACTAATTCGCCCGTACCAACAATAGGAGCTCCTTGTGCATCAACCACAGGAGAAGGAACGCTTTCGGGACTAAACGTATACGCAAGCACATCCCACGTTCCATCAGAAAGATTTTCTGGTATAAGCAGCGCACCGTTATATAAAATCAACTGAATAGGCTTGCCTTTTATCTGTGCAAGCTCACTTGCGTCGTCTTGCGATGAGTTGATGGCTTTCGCGGAAAGCACATGGCTTCCATCGTCTTTTTCTTGAATATAGTATTTCATTCCCCGATATTCAATAGCAACTTCTGGTGCCACTTGTTGTTGGGGCATATCCGCCTCTGCTTGTGGGGCTGCGGGTTTTTCGATAAATGGCTTCATGATAAAATATGCGCCTATAAACACGGCTATAAGCACAACCAAACATATAATAATTTTTTTCACGTTATTTCCTGAAAGCGTTTGTTGTGTATACGTTTTACGATGCAAGATTCGTTGATGAGATCTTGCGCGCGCGCGAATTACGCGCTTATCCGCAGAAAGGCTTTCTATGGTTTCACGTGTTTCAACTGCTGCGCCGCAGCCTTTCGCAACATGCGAAAATGCATCTTGCATCGTATGATGGCTTGCATTAGTAGAATAGTTCAAAGTCCTAGACGGCTGATTGCTTGACGTACCGTGACGCCCATGTGATGGCTTTGGTCTTGTAGAAAAACTATTCACAATCCCTCTTCCCTAATTGTAAAACGCTCTAATTCTCATACCGCATATTTCAAATTCTTGCCAAACGTCATATTACAAGCAAGGTCATAAGTATAAAGCTTACATTTCGTGACGCGCTTCAATAGCTCGCCCAAGCGTTACTTCGTCCACGTACTCAAGATCTCCCCCAACAGGAAGACCACTTGCCAAACGCGTGGTTTGAATGCCTAAAGTTTTAATGGTACGCGCAAGATAGGTAGCTGTTGTTTCGCCCTCAACCGTTGGGTTCATCGCCAAAATAACTTCTTTGATTTCATCACCTGCAAGACGCGCCAAGAGCTCTTTTACGTGCAGCTGCTCGGGTCCTATTTTATCCATAGGAGAAATTACGCCTCCAAGAACGTGATATAACCCGTGGTAAACGCCAGTTTTTTCGATAGAAGCTATGTCGCGAGGCTCGCAAACAACACAGACTTTTGAAACGTCGCGCGTAGAATCATTGCATAAAGCACATACATCATCGGTAGCATATGCAAAACACACAGGGCAAAAATGAACATGCTCTTTAAGATTTAAAATTGCCCTGCTCAACCTGCGCGCAGTTTCGTCGTCCGCTTCCATCAGAAAATATGCTATGCGCTGAGCCGATTTTGGTCCAATGCCTGGCAGACGTCCAAATTCATCCAATACAAATTGTAATGCTTGATTAGATGCTTGTCCCATAACTTACCTAAAACAACCCAGGAATGTTCATACCGCCAGTTACTGCACCCATTTGTTGATTTGCTGCAGCGGAAGCACTCGCCAAACAGTCGTTTACAGCCGCCAAAATACTATCTTGTAAAAGTTCAACATCATCTGGTTGCAATGCTTCTGGATCAAGCGTAATTGAGGTGATTTTCCCATCTGCAGTTCCCTCAACTTTTACCATACCCCCACCAGTTGATGAACTAACCGTTATGTCTTTAAGCTTTGCTTGTGCGTCCGCAAGCCTGCGTTGCATGACCTGCGCCTGTTTCATCATCTGTTGCATGTTCATAAAGACTCCTTTGTGTGTTACTCAGTCGTATAGCGTGATACGTGTTTCTATTATATGGTGTTATTCCGAAGTTTCCCTAGTTTCCATACGAGGTTTTACTCCTTCTCCAAATGCCTCGGTAAGCATGTCAAGAATTTTTTGTGTTTGAGCACGAGTTGCCTTACGCGGAATTGTTTGTTGCGGGTCTTGTTCTTGGCTGGAAGGTGTTGGCGAAGAAGAGGACGCGGTTTCAGGTGCTACTGTTTTTTCGTGAGCACGAGCAGGCTCGGTGCTATGTGAAACACTTTGTGCTGAGGGGATTGCGTTTTGAGATGCTGCAGGCGGCGTAGGCTTGGCTGTAGGCGTAGAAACACTTTTAGGCTGTGGTGCTGGGGCTGGTGCTACGCTTGGAGTCGGTACAGGTGCAGCAGCTGGGGCTGGAGTAGGCGCTGGTGCTGGCGCGGAACCTGGCACTGATGCAATGGTGGGCGCTGGAGTTGGCGCAGCAACGGGTGCAGTAGCCGGTGTTTGAGCTGCTTGTGCACGTGCAATATTTGTCTGCTGTAAACTACTTTCTGCATACACCAACTTACGATTACCAAAAATCGGAGCAACACAAGATTGAACCAGCGCAGAGATACTAGGCTCTGCAAGCATTTTGGTTGCAAACGAAGATCCAATAGGCAATTCAATAACTAAACGAACACCATCGTCTGAGCGAATCTCGGCATTAGTAAGCAGCGAGCCACGAGAAGGATTAACTTCCATAAGCTTGTCAACAGTCTGTTTCCACATACGCTGAAGTTGACTTTTATCCGCAGTCCCTTGCGACATAGTGACTGCTGTGGCTTGAGAGGGTTGTTGTGCAGGCTGAGGCGCACGTGCCTGAATTGGCGGTTGCGCAGGCTGCTGTGGCATTTGCTGCACCCGTTGTTGTGCAGGTTGCGGCGTGCGCATTTGTGCAGGCTGCTGTAAAGGCTGATATCTAGATTGTTGCACAGAAGCTTTTTGCGCTGGCTGTACACGCGCTTCGTGCTGAACAGGTGTATGAGCTGTAGACGCACCACTTTGCTGCAAATACCCAGATGTAAGTTGCGCAAGTTGCGTCTCAACTGCTTCCAATCGCTTTATAAGCGCGGGCGTTGAATTTGTTACAACGGGATGTATCATACGACAGCTATAGAGTTCAAATGTTAATCGCGGATTTGCTGCCGTTTTAATATGCGAAATCATATCAACTACTACGTTGAGCACGTAAGCTATGTGACGAACATTCTTAAACGCCTGCGCGTCTGCCTCAAGCTGTGATGTTGCAACACCACAGGTAAACAGCTCCGCATAATCGTCTAAAGCGAGACGACTCTCCATTAAAGTTTTTGCCAGATACACGTCGCGCATATATTCGGCAAGCTCACAAGCAGCCTGAACGATGCTTTTCCCCTGCTCGCACAAAGACGCAATTTCTTCAAACAAACGTTTGGTATCGCGAAGCGCCAAAGATTGTACCAATGCAGTAAGGTTTGTCTGCGAAGTGGCGCCTAGCATATCCTCTACCAAACGCTTACTGATAATACCTTTACCAAACACAGAAATCTGCTCAAGTGAAGAAAGTGCGTCACGCATACCACCTTGTGCATGCTCAACTATAAGCTTAAGCGCTTCATCGTCGGCAGAAAAATGCTCAAGCGTACAAACTTTTTGCAAATGTGCAAACATCTCATCGCCTTTAATACGATGAAAATCAAAACGCATAACACGGCTTAAAATGGTTGCCAAAATTTTATGAGGCTCTGTAGTGCACAAGATGAAAACAACATGAGAAGGTGGCTCTTCGAGCGTTTTGAGCAGCGCATTAAACGCAGACGCCGTAAGCATGTGAACTTCGTCGATAATATATATCTTGTATGCGCCTTTAAGCGGCGCATAATTAACGCGATCGATGATCTCTTCACGCACGTTGTCTACACCCGTACGAGAAGCAGCGTCGAGCTCAAAGACATCGGGATGAATGCCCTGCGCTATATTTTTACAGGTTTCGCACACGCCACAAGGCAGACCATTTTGAGGAGATGTGCACAATAACGCTTTGGCAAACAGGCGAGCCATCGTCGTTTTACCCGTACCGCGAGGTCCGCAAAAAAGATAAGCGTGTCCAATTTTATGTTCAAGAACAGCATTTTGCAGCGTTGATACCACATGAGTTTGTCCAACAACATCTTGAAACACTGCAGGACGATACTTAGTATAAAGCGACTCCATACAACCTCCCATATGGCGGCAAACCCTCAAAGAGACAGTCTAGCGGCAAAACTATAAGCGTCTCTATAAGCTTCTTGCAAACATGCGCGAAGCAATACCTCTTTCGTACTTAAAATATGTACTACTTAGTTAGTTTAGACCTGATGAAGCCCGCAACAAGAGGTATGGCTGAAATAACAATAATACCTACAACTACCAGTTCAAAATGCTTTTGTACCTCGGGAATTGCGCCAAAAAAGTATCCAAGCGCTACAAACAGCGTTGACCAAACAATGCCACCTAAAATGTTGTACAGTACAAAATTGTGCCAATGCATATTTCCAACGCCTGCTATAAAAGGCACAAAAGTTCGGATAAACGGAAAAAAGCGTCCAAGAAATATGGCAAGCTTTCCCCATTTATTGAGAAAAGCTTCGGCTTTCGCAATGTGCTCTGGTGTCATTGCTTTAACTTTGCCCGAAGCTATGATTTTTTGTCCAAAATAATGACCAATTACAAAATTGCATTGATCACCCAAAATTGCCGCCGCCCACGCAACAACAAGCAAATGTACTATATCAAAACCACCGTTATGAGCAAAAAATCCCGAAACAAACAAGAGTGAATCACCTGGTAAAAATGGGAAAAACACAACACCAGTTTCGATAAAAATAATAACAAATACCAGACCGTAAGCCGCCACAGGTCCCGACGCTATAGCCGATGCTATAGCAACACGAGGGTCTCGAATAAGTTCAAGAAGCTCAGAAAAAATATTCATACGATTATCCAATAATTGACGATACAAACAAGCGTGCCTGTTGGGTGCGGACACCCACTAGAGGCATCTTATGGCTGCTGTCTTCCGACCCTGACCAGGTTCGAAACATAGTGTCGCCCGAACCCAACAGACACGCTTATGTGGTACTTACTGTATCATGTTTTGGATAGTTCTCCAAGACCTAAGCTGTGCTCATCACATGTTATGCGCACATGACAAGCACAGCCTAAACGTTTGAACTATTTACGATGTTTACGGTAAAACTTAATAAGAGCTTGCGTAGATGCATCTTGCGCAGCAAGAGCCTCGTCATCGTGAAATGCTGGCGTAATTTGCTTAGCCAACTGTTTACCAAGCTCAACGCCCCATTGATCATAAGAGTCAAGACCCCATACGCTACCTTCAACAAAGGTGATGTGTTCGTAAAGCGCAATAAGCTCACCAAGCGTGTGTGCGTTAAGTTCAACACCAAAAATAGAGGTGGTAGGACGATTGCCGCTAAACATACGAGCAGGAACCATCCACTCGGCAGTGCCTTCGGCACGAACCTCATCTGCAGTTTTACCAAATGCCAATGCTTTAGTTTGTGCAAGGAAGTTGCCTAAAAACAGCTCATGAATATCTTGTTGGTCGTCCTTGGTTGGATGTTTGGTGTTTACAAAACCAATAAAGTCGGCAGGAATCAGATTGGTTCCCTGGTGAATAAGCTGGTAAAACGCATGTTGACCATTAGTACCCGCTTCACCCCAGAAAATTTCACCCGTTTTAGTGGTTACTGGACTTGCATCCCAACGCGTTGACTTGCCGTTGGACTCCATAGTAAGCTGCTGCAAATACGCAGGAAAACGGTGAAGATATTGGTTATAAGGCAAAACAGCGTGGCTTTGAGCACCAAAGAAGTTGACGTACCAAATGTTACACAGACCCATCAAAAATACAACGTTGTCTTCTAAGGGAGTTTTGCAGAAATACGTATCCATATCGTGGAATCCTTTAAGGAATTCCTCGAACACCACAGGGCCAAATGCAATAATTAACGACAGACCTACTGCCGCGTCAACAGAATATCTACCGCCAACCCAGTTCCAAAAACCAAATGCGTTTTCGGGATTAATGCCAAACTGAGCAACAAGCTCTAAGTTAGTAGACACCGCAACAAAGTGCTTAGCAATAGCCTCGGCGCGTTTAGCATCAGAAGCGTCAATAGCTCCTTGTTTTTGCAGTCCTTCCAACAGCCATGTACGAGCCTCACGAGCGTTGGTCATAGTCTCAAGCGTAGTAAACGTCTTGGACACAATGATTACCAGCGTGGTTTCGGGGTCAAGATCCTTGGTTTTTTCGGCCATGTCATTAGGATCAATGTTGGAAACATAACGAACCGATAACCCTTTTTGAGCATAAGGCTTAAGAGCTTCGTATACCATAACCGGACCCAAGTCCGATCCACCAATACCAATAGAAACAACGGTTTCTATACGTTTGCCAGTAACACCTTTCCACTGACCCAAGCGAACACGATCTGCAAAGGCATACATACGATCAAGCTCGTGACGAACATCCTTAACGCAGTCTTGACCGTCTACTATAAGACTTCCAACCTCGTCAACAGGGCGACGCAGTGCAGTATGCAAAACAGCGCGATCTTCGGTTGTGTTAAGGTGCTTACCGCTAAACATGTCATCACGACGCTGTTCAATACCCAATTCTTGAGCAAGCTCACACAAAAGTTGCTTGGTGGTATCGTCGATCAAATTTTTTGACAAATCAAAGTGTAGGTCGTTAACTTCATAGGAGTATTTTTCTACGCGCTGCGGATCATCCTTAAACCATGAGCGCAAATCTATGCCTTGTGCCTGCAGCTCATCAAAATGTTTTTGTAACTTTTTCCACGCATCGGTTGTGGTTGCATCAATAGGTGCTTTTATGTGTGATGTACACGTATTCATACATACTCCTTTTGTTTATGTCCCTTTATAAGTGTAGCGCAAGCATGCAATTAATAAAGAATGTTTTTGTATACACACACGCTCTGCAATGATGCGCTTACGACGCGTTTGGACGAGTAAGGCTTTTCAGCGCACGCCATGCGGCTTGTTTGGTAGCCGGGCTTTTAAGTGCTTTACTAAAGTTTCCTAAGGCAAGTACTACATGCATGGGAAGATGTTCCAAACACCCTATTTTTAGGTGATGATTATCCAAAAATTCTGCTTCATAATCAGCCTGTGCTTGTTCGTCACACAATATAACGTATAAAGGATCCAACGCAGTTAAGCTGAGTCTTAGATTTTCTTGAGGGTTTTTGCATAAAGCTGTGCTTATACCACAAAAATCATTGGGAGCAAACCCAAGAGCTACACACGCCTTACGCAGCGCTTGACCATCGTCTTTGTGTAAAAACGTATCGGAAGTAGAACAATCTTTATCTAAGAGCTGCTTTACTACAACAATACTTGCATAAGGATTACCATCAATAAGCACGTTGTCATCAAGCAGGTTAGTAAGCTCTTGTGTTGTTTTACTTAACAGGCTCTGCTTTAATTTTGATTCAAAGTTTTCCAGAACAACACACCTCTTTACACAAAAAGTTGCATATGTTAAAGCATATCACACACATGATTCCAATTTTTATCGACAAGAGGTAAAATTGTACACGCGGTAAGACATGCTGCGTTAAGGCGGATTATCAGCGCACAATTACCCATTCTTTTTATGCACATAAAGAATGAGCAAACAGATAAACCGACCTTGAAAACAACGCAGAGGATTGGGTATAACCTTACATATACATAGGCTTTCTTGCCGTGGGTTACCATCGGTACAATTTTCAAGGAGTTATTATGGCACAAGCTATTACTTCAGCTGATTTTGATTCCATCATCAGCTCGTCAACCAAACCTGTTCTTATTGATTTTTGGGCAACATGGTGTGGTCCTTGCCGCGCTTTAGGTCCTAAAATCGAAGAAATCTCAGAGGAAATGGCTGATAAATTAGCTGTTTATAAATGCAATGTAGACGAAGAGCCTGAGCTTGCTCAAAAATTTCAGATTGTCTCAATTCCAACAGTTATTTTATTCAAAGACGGTAACGCTGTTCATTCCCTTGTAGGCAATATGCCTAAAGATGAGCTTGTCAGTGAAATTGAAGCACATCTTTAACAGAAATCTTGCGGACGCATAAACACCATACTCAGGTTTTGTGCGTCCGTTTGCACTACATCTACGCTAGGTTCTATAGATTGTAATAGCGGTCTTACGCCTGTCGCGCACGCTTGTTATGTGAGCCAGCAGGTTATCCACAAGCGTCATCTAATGTTCAATTTTACTCAAAGAGGTTTTATGTCTAAAACCGCGCAACTCACACTTTGCTCTTTACCTTCAAAACTTGCAGGTCTCGTTAAAAAGAACATCCTCATTGTCATAGGTTTTATTGCCACTATTGTTTTTTTAGCGCTTATGGTAGAAATTCTCCAAGGCGATGTGATTGCTTTTGACAACGCCGCTTATGAGCTTATTGTTGTGCACATGAGAAGATCGTGGCTTACCCCTATTATGCAGTCTATTTCTGAGCTTGCTCTTCCTGTAGTGTTGGCAGTTATGCTTTTGGCGGTTGAGGCATTTGCTCCGGGTAAAAAACCAGGAGCCTGCGCGGCGTGTAATCTTGTTTTAGTTGTTATACTCAACCTTATTCTTAAAGAAATTGTGCACCGTCCGCGACCCGACGGATTTCGCCTTATTAGCGAAACAGGCTATAGCTTCCCCTCTGGACACTCAATGATTGCTATGGCGTTCTACGGTTTGCTTATTTGGATGGTTTGGAATTATGAGCGCGATAAGACGGTCAAATATACCTGTATGCTTGGCTTTACCCTATGCGTTATTGCAGTTGGTATAAGCCGCGTGTATTTGGGCGTACACTATGCTTCCGATGTACTTGCTGGCTTTTGTGTATCACTTGCGTGGCTTGCTGTCTACACAAGAGTGATTGCGCCTCTTTTTATGCTCGAAAAAGACCTTGGAGAAAAAGCATCTCATCGCAAAAAACACTTACATCAGTAAATATCGAACATATGTTATATAGCTCGCCTGTCAATATGGTGTAAGTTAAAATCTTAATTGTTTACGCCGAGAGATGAATGATTTCGGCAGATTCCACTTTTTTGTCGCTACAGTATATACGGCCCATAGTTGGTCCTTCTTCACTACGTGGATATGTGGTGCTACCTGGATTCATAACCAAAGTGCCGGTTTTTTCGTCGTGAGCAATAAAAGGAATGTGGGTATGACCGCAAATTGCCACATCACAAGTTACAAGGTCAAGGCGCTCGCGATAATGGCAAACTTGCCACCGTAAACCACTTAAGAAAAAGTGGGTGAGATTCTTTACAAACGAGCCGTAGTCAAAACCATAATCGTTGTTTCCCTTGGCCATATAAAGCGGCGCTATATGCGACAACACGTCGTAGTCAGAAAGAGAGCACATATCACCTGCATGAACAAGTGCATCTGCACCCTTAATTTCTGCAAGCAAAGCATCTGAGAGATGCCCATGGGTATCGGACATAATATCAATACGCATATCAGCCTCTTTTCAAAACACCACAAGTAAAGATAAAATGTAGGCCCTTCAACCAGCAGATATTCTACAAGCCTAAAGCCCTTTTGAGAGACACAACGCGGCGGCGTGATACGGGGATTTTTTTATCGGGAACGTCTTTGATACCCAATTGCAAAATGCCTGCGGATACCGCCTCAATGTCTTCAACCTGTTCGAGATTAACAATATACCCACGATGAACTCTAAAAAAACCGTGATCGGCAAGCTTGGCTTCAAATTTTGCAAGTGAAACCGTAGATAAAAATCGTTCATCAAACGTGTAAATACACGAATAATCATCGCGCGCCTCGATGTACCGAATGTGTGAAATGGGAATGAGCACTTTTCTGCCGTTTTTTTCAACAGGAATTCTCTCAGGCGTAGCACGAGGCACGCCCGCAGGCTGTAAGTGCTGTTCAACCTTATCAAGAGCACGAAGCAGCCTGTCCATTTCTACCGGTTTCATAAGGTAGTCAATAGCGTCTACATCAAAAGCTTCCAGGGCATATTCACTGTATGCAGTAACAAAAACAACAACGGGCGGATTATTCAGTTTGTGAAGCGCCTCAGCAAGCTGCATGCCCGACATCTTTGGCATTGAGATATCCAAAAATATAACATTGGTTGCTTGTTCGGCGCCTTCTTTGCTGCGCACCAGCGCCTCAACAGCACTACGGGCACTTGATGCCTCTTCTATACGCGCTACACGGCCGGTTTGTTCGAGCAAGTACTTAAGTTCCGAACGCGCAGGAGCCTCGTCGTCCACAATCAATGCATTAATAACCTGCATGTTTCCTCCCTATAAGGAATACATCATTACGTTTGTTGTCTTTAGGTATTCAGTATATCACCCCATGTATTATAGCAAGTAACCTAGGGTTGTGCCTTTAAGCATTATATCTATGTGAGATAGATTCTTGATGTATAACAACTTATGTATAAGAGGGTTTATACACAAGAAGGTCGCGCTTCGCGCGAAAGCCTCAGTGTAACACAGGTTCCCTCGCCAAGTTTGCTAACTATTTCAACACCTGACCCTGCACCGTAAAAACGTTCGATTCGTTCTGCAACGTTACGAAGTGCAATACCTGTTCCACGTGGATCATGTGCTATTGAAGTTTTGGTTGATTGCAATAATCTATCGGCTGTTTCGGGATCCATACCCAAACCATCATCACACACCGAAATAAGTACATCACAATCGTCTACTACTGCTAAAACATCAATATGCAGGGGTTCATCGTCTTTCATGGCATGACGAACAGCGTTTTCAACAATTGGCTGTACCATAAAACCCGGCACCAAAATGTCTGCGCAATTAGGTGCTATGCGTTCGTTTTCTATAATGCGATCTTCGCCAAAGCGCGCTTTTTCTATCTGTAAATACCTGCGTGTTTGCTGCAATTCTTCTGAAAGCGGAATAAGTGTTTGAGAGCTTTCTAGCGTGTGACGATAAAACGATGAAAAATCACGCAATAAAAGACGGGCTTTTTCTGGATTGGTTCGCGTAAAAGACGCAATAGTATTAAGCGTATTAAACAAAAAGTGAGGATTTATTTGCGCTTGAAGTGCTTTTACCTCGGCGCGCGCCGTAAGCTCGGCCTGTCTATCCAGCTCGTATGCAAGAAGTTGTGTAGACAACAATTCTGCCAAACCACATACGATAGTGATTTGAGTGTGAGTAATATCTTGTTTTCGTGCGTAATACAATTTTAGTGTTCCAACGCTTTTATCAGAAACAATCAAGGGTGCTATGATTCCCGCAGGAAACGGTACAAGTTTAGATGATTGAGGAGACGAAAAAGAAAATTCATCCTTCCATTCATCCTGATCTCCTAACGTAAATGTTTGAACGCGTTTGCTTTCCAATACGTTTTTTACAGCAGTGCTTATCTTAGTGGCAACAGGAACGATCCCTGCTTCGCTTCCCACGTACGCAAGCGTTGTGCGCGTGTCGGTCATAGCAATAGCGCTTGCCGCTGTTTCGGATAAAAGTAATTGACATACCGCCATACAACCTTGTTCAGACAGACCATCGGCCATGTGAACAAGCGTTGCCGACGCAACTCGAAGCGTGCGCTCGGTTGCTTGAAGGCGCTTGTCAACAGGTGATACAAGCTGTGCGGTGCTCCATGCCACAACAATTGCCAGCATAACGCCTGCAAACAAGGCGCTTAAAAGATTGGAATGAGCAACACCCCAAACAAGCAACAAGACCAACACAAGTGCAGACACAAAAAGCGAGCACATACGAAACGAAAAGCTAACATGTGAGCTTTGTTTGTGCATGTGCTACGCTCCTTACCTGTTGTAATAAATCGTGTTCGCTCAATTAGATGTGCAATATTACATTGTACCGTTGATGTTCAATATAAAGAAAAACCCATATATATTACGGTATTTTTAATTACTATGCCATAGAGTCTGTTTTTAGAAATTTACCTAACCCAGCCTTAACAAGCGCTTTATACAAAGGCAAGCCAACGATATACATCACAGCAGCCTCACCAACACCTGTGGCAACAACGCCAAACACGTACATCGCAACATAAGACGCATCCAAAGAAATCTCTGTAAAAGGAATGGTATAAAAACCAATACCCGCAAGTATAAATGGAAGATATGCAGGGACAATAAAAGCATTTGCTTCAACTGGTCCCAAAAGTGCCAGTAGAGGCTTTTTTCTAAAATGCCAGGTAAACCAAGCGCCAATCAGCGTTGCAAGTGAACCAAACACAACGTCGAGCAATCCTAAAATACCAGTTGCTGAAAGCGAGATATTAATGAGATTTGCCAAAACACAACCAACAGTTAGACCTACAACAGCTTCGGGACAAAAAAGAGCCAGAACACAAAGAGCTTCCGAGACTCTAAATTGAACAGGACCCCAGGCAAATCCCGAAAAAACGCTTAAAACTACCAGCGTCATTGCTCCGTACAACGCCGCAACTGTTGCAATTTTTGCAGCTTGTTCTGCACTCATGCTTTTATGCAACACAGTCGCGCCTGAACGACCATCGCATGCAGGGGTTTTCCCAAGACCCTGTTCGTGTGCAGATGTAAGAGGTTCTGAATTATTTGTATTCATCACCACGACCTCCTAAATTTGGGTTTTATATGCGTTTTAACATTGTAACGGTTTTACAGGCATATGAAGTCTTAAGTGATTAAATTTTCTGACAAGAATAAACGTGCCGACCGTGCATAATTTATACACATCTTCTTATAAATATTCGTAAAAACGTATAAACTTGAAAGTGTTGCGCTTAAAAGATTCCATTGTGTAAAAATATGAATTGAGCGTGAAACACAAGGATATATAGTACCATTCATGCACATAGATGTTCTCATACAAGCAAGGAAAGAGAGAGGTATGGAGGCATTTCAAGACCGACTGAATAAAAAAGAGGTTGAGGCAGGTACGCGTATTGCCGACAAACGCGATCATCCAAGTTCGATAAAGTTTTTTCTGATTCTTAATATTGGACTCATTATAAATGCAGTTGGTATTATGTGTTTTAAGGCGCCCAATCACTTTGCTATGGGCGGTACGTCAGGATTTTCTATTATCTTGGCATATCTATTCCCAAGCCTTCATTTAAGTGCATTTATTTGGGCTGTCAATATTCTCTTAGTTGTTCTAGGGCTTATCTTTTTAGATAAAAAAACAGTTGGTTGGTCGGTGTATTCTTCTTTAGCCTTATCAGCTTATGTAACCATTCTTGAGTTTTTTGTACCAATGAGTCAGCCTCTTACTAACGATACCCTGCTTGAACTGGCGTTTGCTGTTATCTTGCCTGCAACGGGAAGTGCTATTGCGTTTAATATTGGTGCCTCAACAGGCGGAACCGATATTCTTGCTATGATTCTCAAAAAATATACTGCCGTAGAAATTGGCAAGGCGCTCATGATTGTCGATGCTGTTATTGTTGCGATTTCTGCATATTTGTTTGGTCCGCGTATTGGTCTTTATTGCATTCTAGGACATATTGCCAAGGCTTTTGTGGTAGATACCGTAGTTGAAAGCGTAAGTATTAAAAAAGTCTGTACCATTATCAGCAAAAATCCCGACATGGTTCTTAATTTCTTGGTAACACAGCTCCATCGGACCGCCACGGTTAGAAAAGAATACGGTGGATTTTCAGGTAAACCAGAAATCGAACTGGTAAGCGTGCTCACCAGAAGAGAAGCAGCAAAGTTGCTTATCTTTTTGCGTAAAAATGATCCAGACGCTTTTACCACTATTGTTAATACCACCGAAATCATTGGCCATGGATTCAAGGGGTTTTGATCTAAGGGAAGCTTTAACAATTTCATGAGAATATGTTGGAGCTTCTCATGAGATTAGGTTATTGAGCGTTTTTTGAAGTGCTCTGTAGAAGCTTAAGATAGCTTTGTGCAAGCTGTTTAGTCAAACTTGAAGAATGGTCATTGTCTATTACAACGCCGTGCTCATCAGAAACTAAAAACACTTCAGATACTTCTGCTTGCTTACTCTGAACCTCATTAAGCAAGTTTTTATCCTTAATAACGCGTATGCCAAGGGTTTTAGCAAGATCAATCATCAAAGAGGTCACGCCGTTAGGCTGCTCGATATCTTGTGCACACCATAAAAGAGTATCTGCGCGCCGAGCCCACAAGCTCTCAGGTGCAACATGTGTAATGTTGGCCTCGTCTTGCGCGCTTTGGGCACGAGCACAAAAGGTAGATACATGAGGATGTGCAAGATTTGTATAGGGTCCCACACTCATAGCTGCTTGACCCTTTTCGTCTATAACAAGCATAAGAACACCATTGGGATAACACTGCGATCCCGAGGCAAGAGTCCACTCTATATGCTGTTTTGCCCATGCAACAAGGCGCTTATCAACCTGCTTTCCATTAACCACACGACGCGATAAAGCGCGTAATAGTCTGTTTTCTAAGGGAAGCTGCTGATTGTAAATTCTCCAGCGACAAATGCATGAGGGTTTTTCTAAGCTAAATTGAGTCATGATTGCCTCGAAACAACACCAATAACGCCTTATTCTAACTCTGTTATATATGTAAATGCGTTATAGGTACAAAGTCTTACAAATATGCATAAAGGAAAGACAAAAATAAACTGGCGGAGAGCTGGGGATTCGAACCCCAGATAGAGTTTGCACCCTATACTCGCTTAGCAGGCGAGCACCTTCGGCCACTCGGTCAGCTCTCCGTTTGCAATGGAAAATATTATCACATAATAACCAATATGTCATCAATACTTATAAGAATAATGAATCACCAAATAAAAATCATGGTTTTGTTCGTGCAAATACTTACTAACTTATGCATATACATGTGTATTTTAGAAAAAAATAAAAATTTTAAATTTTGTTTGCAATTCACGCTTGACAAGAACGTGCTATAAGAGCATTATACTAAGAGTACACAACGCGGCGTTACCTCAGCTGGATAGAGGGTCTGACTACGAATCAGAACGTCATAGGTTCGAATCCTATACGCCGCACCATTTGAATTTTTACAGAGTCGTCTAGCGGCTCTTTTTTTTGTAGAAAAACTTCGAAGTATACTACAACTTACCAACTTCCAACTTGTTGAACGCGCGTCCGGTGCACGCGTGTTTTATAAGTTTATATATAAATTTGCTTCTTCAATTCCATAGCTTATATACACAAGGCATACTCATCACAAAAATTATATAGAACACTTGTTTGTTTTTTCAAAAATCTGTCGTACAATAATACAAAACCACAACAACAAAAGAGGTTGTTATGATAACCCAAGGTATTCTTTATAAAAATTGCCAAAACGGCCGCAACGTGCGCGCATATCTGCAAAAACAGTCAGATGCATATGAAATTGTTGAATATATAGACGAATACGATACACTCAACCATCACAAGACAAGCACCACCGCAGTCAAACAAAAGCTCACCAAGGTGCTCAAGTTTCCTCAAAGCGCGCAGTCTCGCATTTATCTTGCTTTGCAAAAAATATGGTCGCAACATTTAAAAGAGCAACCACAAGACAGTAACTTTTTTACCCTTGAGCTGTTATCTGTATACAACGCGCAGTCAGATTTATCCATACTTTTAGAAACAATATTTGCTTTCAAAATGTTTACTATAAAGTCGTTTGGTGCATTTCTCAATAATATAAATGTTGTTTGTTCATATGCAGAAATAGACTCAAACATTATTACATATATACCCTCGCATGCTTAGAGTGCGCTGTTGGCGTGCGCAATCTAAAACTACACGAGGGTACAAAAATGCTATTAATACACAAAAGCTTATGCAAGCTCGGCAAAATCACGCAACATCATAGCTTCTGCTGCTATGAGTTTTTTCAGCGACGAAATCGACTGAGATTCGTTGGGTGAATGTGCATTTGCCTGAGGGTCTTCCGGACCTGTTACCAAAACTTGATACTTGGGGAACATTTCACATAAATCAGGAATAAAAGGAATTGATCCGCCCTGACCTTGATTGATAGGCTGTGTTTCAAATGCGTCTTCCAATGCCTGTTCTGCTATTCTGCTCACTTCACTGTGCGCGTCCATTGCCCAACCACGACCCTTATCCACAGGTGTCCACGATACATGGCTGCCAAATGGAGCATTTTGCACCATGAACTCTCCGAGTGCTTTTTGTGCTTGTTCGGGGTCTTGCGATGGTGCTGTGCGCAGCGATAGTCTAAATTTGGTAGAAGGAGAAATTACATTAAACGACCCTTCTACAGGATGTGCATCAAAACCAATAACCGTAACAGCAGGCTTTACCCACAAACGAGAAGCGAGAGAGTCAGAACCAGCCAGCTTGACACCAGACAACACACCACCGTCGACTCTAAATTGTGCCTCGTCAATATCTTGTTGCAAACCGCCTACCACTTCTTGAGACTCCACACCAGGAACCACTAGATTGCCTTGATCATCATACATGCGTGCAATAAGCATGGCAGCAAGTGTATGAGAGTCAAGAATTGGACCTCCAAATGCACCTGAATGGCGAGGACTATCCATAACACGCAGTTCAACATCAATATTGGTGTTTCCGCGCAAAGAAGTTGTAAGACTAGGGATTTCTGCCGACCAATTACCCGAGTCGGCAACGATCATAATATCCGCATCAAAAAATTCTGGATGATCTTTTACAAAGGGGATAAAACTATCGGACCCCATCTCTTCTTCACCCTCGATGAAGAAGCGGATATTTACACCAAGTTTTTCACCCAAAATACTCAATGCGCCTAAATGAATTGCAATGCCCGAGCCGTCGTCCGATGCACCACGACCATACAAACGATCTCCTTTAATGGTCCCCTTAAAAGGATCGGTTTGCCAAACACCATCTTCATTAGGAGCAGGTTGAACGTCGTGATGTGCGTATAGAAGTACAGTTTTTGCAGATGGATCAACAATTTTAGAACCCACAACTTCCCACGCACCGGGAGTACCGTCAGCATTGCGCGATTGAATCACTTGAGCATCCACGCCCACACGCGTAAGCTCGTGCGCCACAAACTCGGCGTCTTCCTTCATGTGAGGTGCGGTGATACCTTCAGCGGAAACTGCTTTTTTTTCGATTTTCCTCATAAGAAAATCAAGCGCGGTATCCAAATATTCACCCGCCTGTTGTGATATTTCCTGATTGGAAAGTGACATGCTTCCTCCTTGCACAAAAATCGTTACGTACCATACTATTTATCAGTGTAGCTGATATCTTTGTAAAAGACCTCAAAAACTAAAGAATGTTACATGTTAATAATTTATAGATATCGTCGCTTTGCGCATAACCACTTATATATAGGTACAATAAACACAAGACACCCACGGTTAGCTCTTGTGAGACAGTTGGTTTATAGATGACTAAACACAAACACATATCAAGTTTTACCTACCAAAATTTAGATTTTGAAGGGCGTATGGAATACAGAAAACGCAAGAGAGCGTTGTCCAAAATAAGCAAGGTATTTCGGATTTTTGTCATATTTGCGGCTGTAGCGTTTGTAGGAGCTGTGTTATACGCGCTCAACACAACAAAAACCATTCAAATTGAGTGCATTCTTACACCTCCGGGTACATCTGACGGCTACATACTTGATCCTTTAGCCATCACACATCACGCAAGTGGTACATATCGCTCAAAGTATAGATATGTCTACGATATAACGCACCGTAAAGAAGTTATTAACGATGACGCAGACGTGGCATGTGCACCTGCGTCACTGGTAAAGCTGATGACTATTTATACCGCACTACAGCACATACAGTCCTTAGACCAAGTAGCTCCCATAGACAAAGAAACATTTCAGCACTTGCTCGACGAAAACGCATCTATGGCAGGGTTTGTAGCCGATGAACAAACAACATATAAAGACCTTCTCTATGGAACGCTATTAAGGTCGGGAGGCGAATGTGCTACCAACTTAGCAATACATACAGCTGGCTCTGTAGACGCCTTTGTAAAAGAAATGAATGATAACGCACGTAAACTTGGATTAAGTGCAACTCATTACACCAATCCAACAGGTCTGGATGATCCAAATCAAATAAGCTGCGCAGCAGATGTTGTAAAAGTGTTCAACGCATGTTTGCAAGACAAAAGGTTCAAAGAGATCTTAACCGCTCAAGAATACACGTCTTCAAAAACAAACCAACACCCTAAAGGCATCACCATGAAAAACAACATTCTTTCTCATATAACACCTGAGGAACAAAATGGTTTTAAGATACTTGGTGGTAAATCTGGAACCACCGATAACGCAGGTTTATGCTGGGTAACACTTGTAACCAAAAACAATGTTGATTACATTGTCTGCGTTATGGGCGTTGCGTTTCAAGACATCAATGACCCTGGCCACGGACAAAAAGATGACACGATCCAGCTCATCAATGAGCTGCCGTAAGCAGACAAACATCACCAATGAGTGCCCACTCCGCGCACTGTCGTTAAGTTAGTTACCAAGTAAAACAAAAGTGAGTCCTTAGCCAAATGAGCAACTAGTCAGATAAATTTACCTCACTTTTAAGCGCGCACACTGTTTCTGAACGTCCATAACCTTCGTAATAATTACAGGTGGACATCGTCATAACATGCTTTAACCGAGGAATGATCTGGTCTGCATTAGCACGACGCGTAACGGCTTTTTGTAAGCGTTGTTGTAGATAATCATGAAATTCTTGATCATTAGCGAACGAAAGCTTACGAACATCAAGATCTTCGGGTTGTGTGTAATACACAAATAGCGGTTCAAGCTCATACGCCTTTTTTTCAGTTACATACCAAATAGTTTTTGTTTTGTTAAATTTATCCTGATCATTGAGCAAAAAGAAGTGATAGAACATGGTGCCGTCTTTTAAGTGGTGGCCGTATAAAACTGTTTGATAATCCACAAGCCCTGGTTCTTTGTTATCACAGTCCATGAATACCTGTCCACCAATGGTCCATTTACCTTCGGCGTTATGCCTTAAATACCGCTCATTATCAGTTGTATGGTACACGGGGTAATTAACAGGAGTTCCTGGCATTTGCAGCCATCCAACAACTTCTGAGTTAATAGCCTTAAGACCAGCCCAATCAACTTCGGGAGCACCATTAGTTTCATCTCCATTGTTGTCGGTTTGAGTGTCAGGGATAGTTGCGTATTGCGCCAATTTGCTGTTAGTTTGACTTTGGTCATAATAACACCATTGTGTATAACCATAGTAAGCGCCACCTGCAAGCATAAGCAAAAAGCCAACAACAATCAAAATGGTTGATAAATAATCTTTGAAGTTTTTCTTCTTGGTTTTATGCTTGGAAACAAGTGAGCTGTACGTGTTTTGTTCTGGCTGATACGGCAGTGGTTTTTGAGGTAAATTATTTGATTTCATTTGTGCTTGAGGGCTATGTTTACCCATGTTGACCTCTATCTATAAAGCGCTTTTGCTTGTTATAACAAGCGTTGGATAATGACTTTGTGCGCGATGCGGCTTTTGACATTATACCCCAAGAGCACATGCGTTCATACTTCACACACGCACGCAAACACACGTTTTAGCTTATACTGATATACAGATACAATAGTTGACATTCTTGTCATCATTTTTTAACACGTTATACAACTCGTTTAAGGAGTGTTTAGTATGAAAACGCAATATCTAGAATCAGATTACGATGTATGTACCACCAAAATAGACAACAACGACTTTACAGCTATTTTCTCTCAAAAGTCTGGATATATTCCCCGTGTAGCAGCGGTACACGATTTATGTGGCTATGGAAAATGCTCATTAGGTGTTGCAATTCCTTTGTTGTCGGCAGCTGGATGCGATGTGTGTCCTGTTCCTACGTCGCTGTTTTCGGCTCATACTAAGTATGAACATTTTTATATGCACGACACAACGTCGATGCTTGAGTCTTATCTAAATGCATGGGAAAAAGAAAAGGTTGAGGTAGATGCAATATACTCTGGATTTTTAGGTGACGCTGAACAGGTGAGGACTATACAAAGACTCTACACTATGTTTCCTCACGCACTACGCATTGTAGATCCCGTAATGGGCGACGGCGGTAAAAGCTACCCAACATACACCAAAGACCTCTGTTGTGCTATGAAAGAACTTGCGCACGATGCCGATATCCTAACACCCAATCTTACTGAAGCCGCCATCTTAACAGACACAGAGTATGAAGGACAAAGTCCATCTCCTGAATATGTAAAACACATGCTTGAAGCTCTTGGATCATATCACGCGAGGTATATAGTCTTAAAGGGTATCGAAACGGCTGACGGTAAGATCATTAACTTTGTAGCCAATAAACACGCGCACGTTGTTAAAGTTTCTCAAGAAAAGCTCAATGTAAGCCTACACGGAACGGGAGATTTATTTGCAAGCTGTATTTTAGCTTGTTGTATGAATGGAAAAGATATCATCAGAGCCACCGAATTTGCAGGCAATTTTGTGTGTAAAGCTATTGCCATCACTCAAAAACAGCCCGACTGGCAAATGCGCGGAGTAAGCTTTGAGTCTTTGCTTGGCGATGTAACACAACTGGTGTTATAGAGTAACAAAATAACGAGCACGCATGATAGTTTAATGTCATGCATGTTTAATTGCGGATTCCGCACGCATGCGCTTACCCAAAAGCGAGCTTCTCATCAACTAAACCGCTGTTCCTAAGCACGTACACGCTTAAGAACAGCGGTTTTATATATACAGACAATATATGCCGTGCTGTGCGCACACGTAGTTTTAACGAGCAGAACCTACACTGTTTGAGTTATCAACCGCAACACTAGAGCCCTCAGATGCATCTTTGTCTGATTCTTGGGAGCTGGAAGCAGAATTACTTGAGTCTTTTGTTGTAGCAGACCTGTCTTTTTTGTTTTTCGTATCATCTGTAGAAGATTGAGGCGAACCTGCGTGATCTTCAGCTGATTTACTCGAAACTCCATCTTGAGAAGACTTGTCCTTGGTAGTATCAGTAACATCTTGATCTACTGTCCCAAAAACCTGGCCAATGATAGTATTTGGGGTAAATGACGACGTGATATGAGCCCGTAATTTATCGGCAATTTCTTTGTCGACGCCTTTAATGGTGCAATGGAAACGAACGCCATTATCGGTTGTTGTTTTTGTCCAAATAAACGTCATAAGCGTTCGAGGTGCTCCCTGGGGAGGAAGTATACCAAACAAGTTAGAGTGTTGGAGTTTATTATCTTCGTTAAAGTACACCTGAACATGGTAAATTACGGTATTTATATTAGGATTGAGCAGCGAATTAATAGAGAGTGCAGCTGCCTGAATTTGAGAACCAGCAAAGACTTCAAGCAAATCTTTAGAGGTTGTATCGGTAACGGTAACCTCTATACGATGTGTGTTTTCGTCGGCCTCTTCAACAGAAAAACGCTCGGGGAATTGAGTAAATCCATTACCCCATTCAACACCTCCACTCATAGCAGAACCAACCGCTTTAACCGACACCTCGGTTGCAAGATTTGCCGTGCTATTGCGTCTAATAACACCTATTGCAACCTGTGAAGCAATAACTAAAACGAAGAAAATGGCTACAAATGAAACCGCGGTTATTGCAATAACGCGTTCGATATTAGAGCCTGATGGGTCATCTGTTGATAAAGGGTCAACCGCAACAGCATTTCCAAACCTGCGGCGGCGAGCACGCTGTTTTTTTGCCGTTTCAGCGTTGGTATGACCTGTTTCATCTACCGTGGCAAATAGTATTTCAGCGTTCTTTGCATCCAAAGCATGACATTGAACGCGCGCGATTTCTCTTTTTTTTCTCATGAAAAATCTCCGTACTAAAACCGACAATACCTACTATTCAACAGAATTTTGTGAGGTTAAACGATGGGAAACAGCATCACAAATAAGAGCTCCCACCACTGTTTTTGCGTCCTCAATTCTACCATCTAATACAGTATTGATAAATTCGTGTAAAGGAACAAGTTCCGTGCGGACAAACTCATCCTGATCAGGATGAGGTGTTCCTTGTGTAAGACCAGTTGCCATATAAATACGCACTAATTCATCGGAAAAACCAACAGCCGAGGCAATTGTGGTAAGGAGCGCCATATTTTGTGCAACCATACCCGTCTCTTCAAGTAACTCTCTTTGTGCTGCCTCAAGAGGATCCTCGCCAAGCTCCAGTTTACCAGCGGGTATTTCCAGGGTAATTCTGTCAAGTGAAGGTCTGTATTGTCTTACCAAACAAATAGACCCGCTATTGGTAAGCGCAACAACAGCCACAGCACCAGGGTGCCTAACAATATCGCGTTCGCCAATATTTCCATTGGGAAGTTTAACTTGCATTCTTGACACATTAAAAATAAGTCCATTAAAAACCGTTGATTCTTCAAGGGGATATTCAAGTAAGTCTGTATCACCAAGAGCTTGTTTTGAGGCGCGTGTAATGCTTGTTTTTTTACATTCATCAGCGGTAGAATCGCTCTTGTGTGTACGTTTTGGCATAATACTACCCCTCTTCTTTATAAGCGCCTCTCACCTTACAATATGCTTTTGTAATGCATACGGTTTTATAATAGCGAAAATTAACCTATACGATTGATTTATCATAACGAAACCACATGACATAAGCAGTTTTAGTGGTATAGCATATTATGCGGTAACAATACCATAATGCATGGATTTATAAATAACTATTCGCCTGCAAGAAAAGATGAAAATTGCTGTGCAGTAATATATGCAGCCGGTGTATAACTCACGCCCACAGTACCTACACCCAATAACTTGGTTGTAGAAGGATTGGTATTAACAACACCTGCTCCATGAGATTCAAACTCATTGGTATCAAGCGGCTTTTCTAATATGCTCAACAGCCGCGGTGCACCAGAGCTGATTTCAACATAAGTTAAAGGGCCAACCTGATGACTGTACAAACTCATTTTGCGCACCAGCCTACCCGCTAATATATGCAGCTGAGATGCACTGCAAAGTTCTTTCGGTAAACCCTCGTCGCTCAAGGTAAACATACGGCGCACACCAAATGCGCGCGCTTTAAGTGCTTGCGCACCAAGAATAATGCTTCCATATGGTTTTGAAGACACTTTTGTTAAGTCGGCTGCTTGAGGAGGAAGAATTATTGATATTTTAGTAGAGTTTGCAAGTGTTACCGCTCGTTTGCACGCTTGAGTCACTTCTAAACCATCGTCGCGATCACGAACCAAAGCGGCTAAAACTAGTGCTAGTTGAGCAGATATGCATTTTGTATCAATGGCATGCACACATACACTAGAAACAGACTTAGCTGCAGCAACGCAGGCGGAATAAGAATCAAAAAGTTTTGTTGACGCATGAAGCGTTACGATGTCTTTATAACCCAAATCCCTGCACTCTTCAAAAGTACGAACATAATCTTTTATTGCAGGGGTTTTAATAACAAAGCGACCCTTCGTAGAAGAAAGATGCACGTAGAAATCCAAGGGATCAAGGTCTATACACTCACGATAGTTGTGCCCTTTTGAACATACATAATAGGGAACGAGGTGAACTTGGGCAGAATTAAGCGCATGTAGTGGAATATCACATGCACTATCGCATACAATTGCAAACTTTTTTTGTTGTGTATCCGCCATGTTAACCCCCTCTCCCTATTACGGCACAAGCGTTTTTGCTTTACTCTATTTCAGTGTAATAAATTGCATTCAATTATTGTTTAATTCCAATAACGATTAATGGTTTGCTCGCGCTCAGGACCAACCGTAATAATTGAAATGCGAACACCTGCAAGCTTTTCCAAAAAGTCAATGTAAGCTTGAGCTTGTTTAGGCAAATCTTCAAAGCGACGAACACCTGTAATATCACAGTTCCAGCCAGGAAGCGTTTCATAGATAGGCTTTGCATGCAAAAAGCGTGCCTGAAACTCGGGAACACTGTCATAACGCTCTCCGTCACAGTTATAAGCAACGCAAACCTTAATCTCATCCATGCAACTTAGCACGTCCAGCTTGGTTATAGCCAAATCAGTCAAACCATTTACGCGAACCGAATGTTTAACAATGGGCGCATCATACCATCCACATCTACGTGCACGTCCAGTTGTTACGCCAAATTCTGCGCCTTGTTGACGAAGCTTTTCGCCCATCTCATCGGTTAACTCTGTTGGGAAAGGACCCGATCCAACACGTGTTAAATAAGCTTTTGCCACACCAATAATACGGTTGATCTTAGTAGGACCAACCCCAGAGCCAGTTACCGCACCGCCTGCAGTACAGTTGGAAGATGTAACAAAGGGATAGGTGCCATGGTCTATATCAAGCATAGTGGCTTGAGCGCCTTCAAACAAAATGCTTTTACCGTCATCAAGTACCCGATTGAGATATAAAGAACTCTCAATGATATATGGCTTGAGTGTTTGCGCATAGTTAAGATATTGTGCGCCTAAGCTTTCTTGATCATAGGGTTTTAAGCTATACACATCAGTTAAAATTGGGTTAATGTAGGCAAGCGCGGCCTCAAGCTTTTGGTTAAACGTGTTGTCATCAAGCAAATCCTGTACGCGTAAACCAATACGGTTCATTTTATCCATATAGGTTGGACCAACACCACGCTTAGTAGTTCCTATAAGATTCTTACCAAGTTTTTGCTCATGTGCACCGTCTAAATCTTTGTGATACGGCATAACAAGGTGCGCGTTGCCAGAAATACGAAGGTTTTCGCATGAAACACCTTCCGATTCAAGCGTGTTAATCTCTTGAATCACAACTTCAGGATCAACAATGCAACCGTTGCCTATGACAGAGATTGCGTCTTTGTACATGATTCCCGATGGAATCTGATGAAGTGCCAACTTTTTAGAACCCACCACAACAGTATGTCCCGCGTTTGCACCACCGGAATACCGGCATACAACATCAAAACCACCTGCAATAAGATCGGTAACTTTACCTTTTCCTTCATCGCCCCATTGAGCACCAACAAGAACTGAAGCAGGCATAAAATCCCCCTTCTTAGATTTATATAACTTCTTTAGTATTGCATTATTTGCACACAGGAAACAAGCGATAAAACAAAGTCTACGTACAACTTGTATATATCATACACCCGTCAAAACACGTGACAGATTGTATACGGCACTTACTCCTCATGCGATTTATCAATTTCCAAAAACTTGGTCGTTCCCGGCAAGAATCTTAATGAAACAACGCCTACAGGACCAGACCTGTTCTTAGCAATAATAAGACTCGTTTCTCCCCTATCCGGCCTGTCTTGACGCTCCGCCTCTTCATCTGTCATAGAACGGTCAAGAAGAATAACAATGTCGGCATCTTGCTCAATTGAACCCGATTCGCGCAAGTCAGACAGCTGAGGTTTTTGATCTCGACGGCCAGTAACCTGACGATTGAGCTGAGACAGCGCAACTACGGGCACGTTAAGATTCTTTGCCATAATTTTGATACCACGCGACATCTCCGAAACTTCAGTAGCGCGTGAGTCTGCACGATAGCGCCCAGATGGTGGGGAAAGCAGCTGTAGATAGTCTATAATAACCACGCTGTTTTCTTTATTGTTAAGCATACGACGTGCTTTAGCACGAATTTCAGTAACAGTAGTTCCTGGTGTATCGTCAACCATAATATCAAGCTTAGAAAGATCCGCAGTTGCTGCCATAATAGGAGCCCATTGATTAGCCTGAATATTTCCGCCTCTAATAACCGACAGGTCAATTTTTGCCTGAGCGGACAAAAGACGCTGTGCAATTTCAATTTTACTCATCTCAAGAGAAAAGAAAGCAACAGACGCTCCTGAATTAGCCATATTAACTGCCAAATTGAGCGCAAACGATGTTTTACCAACACCAGGACGAGCGCCCACGACTATCATTTGACCTGGACGTAATCCTTGCAACCAGCGATCAACCGTGGGGTAATCGGTGTACACTCCTTGTGGCTTACCTTTTTCCTGCATGTCGCTTAAGTCGTTGTACAGGTCTGCCATAAGATCTGATAATTGCGAAAAGTTACTAGTAACTTCTTTATTAGTTACATCAAGCAACATATTTTCTGCTGAGTCGACCACTTCTTTGGTGTCTTCAGGCGCGCTAAACGCCAGTTTTTGTATATTGGCTGATGCATGAATAATGGCACGCAACGTAGCGTTTCTGCGCAGGATCTCAATATGATGTTCCCAAGACGTTAACGAAAACGTGTTCTCGTTAAGTTCAAGAAGTGTTGAAGATCCACCTATTTTATCAAGTTGATTTTGGGTTTTAAGGTAATCCGCAACCGAGATTGGATCTGCCTGATGTCCTTGTTCTGCAAGTGCGCAAATTGCATTAAAAATCATTTTGTGGGACTGCAGATAAAAATCATCCACACGCAAGCGCATCAAGCATTCTTGCAGAACGTCATCAGATAACAGCATTGCAGAAAGAATTGATTTTTCTGCATCGCTATCCTGTGGCATACGAACCTGCGTAGGATCAAGAGCACCTAAATTTTGAGATTGTTGCTCATCTTGCGCGTAATTTTGAAATGTAGTTGTTGCAGGCACAAAATTTCCTTTTTGTTGTCATTACATGGAATGGTTTGTAAGAGCGTTATTTAGTCTACAACAAAAAAGAATGAAGAAATTTGAAATCAAGTCTTTACTTTTAAACTTTGTCGGTATTATCAACTTTCATCTTCCAATGTTTACAATACTCAAGCGATTTCAATGTGTTTTATAAGTTTTCAACATTTTCAACATTTTAGACAACACAGCTGAAAAACTGTTTAAAGTATGAAGAATTTATGATGCTTACCGTTTATAAATTTCGATGAGGATGAAATAGGTGCGATTATTCATTCTGTTTTTTGTTTGCGCAGGTAGATTTGTTGTTAATCCGTGTTTTTGAATACAGTCAAAAGCTTAACCAGTTAAATTCTTAAGCTAATGAATACTCCTGTTGATTTTTGCAGTATAAGAACGTGTGTGAGTACCGTGTTTTATAATTTATTGTTAATAAGTCACTCTTGTAACTAAATAAAAAAAACAGGCGAACCACTTGTTCACCTGTTTCAGTTTAAGGTTGAGTGAATGCATAGCGAGCTAAATACTACTCAGCCGCATTCTCTTCGGTTGTAGCATCTGCAGTCGCGTCTGCTTCAACGGTTTCAGAGTTTTCTTTGTCGTCAGAAAGCGATTTTTCAATCTCTTTAACATTTGCTCCAACAACAACAAAAATCTCTGCGTTAATATCACGGTAAAGATTGATTTCAACCTTGTGAGAACCTGCAACCTTGATTGTTGCACCACGAGCAATGCGTTTGCGGTCAATCTCTACGTTCAATTGTTCTTTAACAGCCGCAACAATTTGAGCAGTTGTAATTGAACCAAACAGTTGGTTGTTTTCTCCCACTTTTGCTTCGATGAGAACTTGTTTACCATTAAGCAACTCTTTAGTCGCATGTGCATCAGCCAAGCGCTTCTCTTCACGCTTTTCGATGTTATGACGGCGCTCCTCGAGTTGTTTAATGTTACCTGGGGTAGCAGGTACGGCAATTTTGCTTGGGAATAGGCAGTTTTCTGCATATCCTTGAGCAACGTCTACAACATCGCCTTCTCCACCTTTGCCCCTCAGCTCACCCAAGAGGATGACTTTCATAGGAACTCCTTTAATATGTTGGTTTTAACCAACTCTCAATACGTATAATGAGCTAATTAGCCACGGTTGCGGCCACCACGACTCGAGACAACAGTTACTGTATAAGGAAGTAACGCCATCTCACGAGCGCGCTTAATAGCCATTGCAACATTGTGTTGATGCTGCGTGCAAATACCGGTCACACGACGGGGTTTAATTTTCCCACGATCGGTCATAAACTTGCGCAAAAGCTGTGTGTCTTTGTAATCCACAAAATCAAGTTCAGCTTTATCAAGTTGACTGAATTTACGACGCGGCTGAGGTTGCTCAACTTGCTTTTGTCTAGCCATGTCTTAAAGCCTTTCTATGATGGAAAATCCATCTCGTTTGATTTTCATATCACATCACAAAATTTAAAATGGAATTTCTTCGTCATACACATCCGCTGCTGGAGGCTCTGGAACCGAAACTTGCGCCGGCTGTTGAGGATCTTGATAACCACCAGTTGCTGGAGCTTGTGTATATGGAGTTGGTGCGGCAACAGGTACACTTTGTTGCATAGGCATCTGTGTACCGTAAGGCTGTTGATAACCAGAACCTTCTGCGCCATTTTGATGACGTTGAGAGAAGAAATCAAGATTATCTACAATAACCTCAAGCTTAGAACGCTTCTGACCGTCGCGCTCCCATTGGCTCCAACGAAGTTTTCCTTCCAATACAATTTTTTGACCTTTAGCAAGAAAACGGCTTAAAGATTCTGCACGAGCACCAAATACGACGCAGTCAACGTAATTGGGAACATCTTCCCACTCGCCTTGTGCGTTTCTACGGCGATCATTTACAGCTATTCCAAAAGAAAGCACTTGCGAACCCGAGGTTGTACTACGTAATTCGGGATCACGTGTAAGATTACCGGACAATGAAACTCTATTAATACTCATGATTTATCCACCTCTCACATCAAGGTCATGTGATGTTATTTTTACTAATCTTTGTCAGGACGACGCACAATCATGTGACGAACTACCGTGTCGTTAATACGTAAAACACGATTAAGTTCTGCGATTTGCGTTGGATCTGCATGAAAATCAATAAGGGTGTAATCACCTTCGGTAAGCTTATCAATCTCGTAAGCGAGTTTATGCTTACCCCAATCCTCTACATTATCAATAACACCGCCGTTTTCTTTAACAGTAGTGTCAATACGCTTTGCTACAGCATCGCGAGCTTCTTCGGTAGAAGATGGACTTACAAAATACAATAATTCGTATGCCTTCAATATGGTCACCTCCTCTGGGCTAACGGCTTTGAGTTGTGAAGGTTGCACTCAAAGCAGGAAAAGTCAATTTTCTATACTACCACAGTGCTAACAATATTTTCATACACACACAATCTTGCCACACCCTTATAGGTATTTCATACTCGTTAAACATATCCTATCAAGTTCAACTTGCACAAAACTTGGTACAAACTTGCAAAATCACCCACGTAACATACGCGGGTGATTTTGAAACAAAACTCAATATAAATGTTTGCAGCATTCATTCATGTGTTGTTACTAACACAGTGAAAAGGCGAACAGCAAACTATAGTCACTAAGCACATATCAAACATCTATATAATTAGTTACCTATTATCCACGTCATAGGTATCTGTTTCACGAGAAACGGCGCTCCCATCGGTAATAGCTGGAGCGTAAAACTTACGATCGGCAGAAATGTCGCTACGAGCAATCCAAACTGCAACAAGAGACACTATTAAAGCGTTTGTTATTACAAGCACAGGAGACACAATCACCGCAGTAATAAGACCCATGATCATAAGTGTAACAACAATGGATAAAAGATGAGATAAATCACCTTTAAGAACGTTAAGTATAATTTGAGGGTCTGCAACCGAGGCAAATCCAAAGATAAGAATTACCAAAAACAAAATAACCATCACTATGGATGTAAGAAAAGAAATAATAAAACTAAGGACAATACAGCTCAAGAAACCACTCATGTCTTCTAGACATACGCTCAGTATAGAAGAAACGGACCACAGTTCCGAAAAACGACGGTATACCGTTTGGCGCAAGCACAATCCTGTAAAAATAACAGTTATCGCGACCTGCAAAAACGTAAGGATAAAGCCAAAAAATGGTATGCCCACATCTTTAGTAGATAATGATATCTCGGTAAAGATACCATAAATAATAATTCCCACAATAAATGGAGCTAAGCCTGCCAGAAATGTACGCTTCCAGCTAATTTTTCTTACAAATGGCAGTTCAGTATGGTTTATAATGCCTGCAGCCCATTCGTAAATATATCCAGTTACAAATATTAAACCGTAAATTGGGATAAAGCCTATCAGGCAAAGCAATAACACGCGCTTAAACCATCCGCCCTCGCAGGTTAACGCAGATTTTGCTGCCGAAAACAAACTTTGATTAGAAGAAAAACGAGAGTCCATAGTTTTCCCTTCGTCAATACTTTTGAATAGAATATAGATTCCAATGATACCACAATGAGCTTATTTCAATGATTTATAAGGCATTTATAGCTCAAAAAGTTATTGCATTATTATTGCATGAGCTTTTTTTTGGGTGAGTTATTGCAAAACATTGCACCAGTTAAACGCGGTAATTTACGCTTTTACGGTTTTACGCTTTTACAACGCTTTCAGTTGTTCGGGTTTTCCGAACAACTAAAGTGTACTATTTTTTACGTAGTATAATCTTTGCGTTTCCGCTGGTAAAATAGAGTAAAAAGTAAGAAAAAATATGGCGGAGGAGGAGGGATTCGAACCCTCGTACCCTTATACAAGGGTAAACGGTTTTCGAGACCGCCGCATTCGACCACTCTGCCACCCCTCCAGGGTGAACGCCTAAAAATTTGTGTATCAAACAGCACAAACAAATTTCAAGGCAACAAGCACGCGTGTAAGCAACTATAGGTTAGATGCACATATCCCTCGTGCTCCATCTATAAAACTTGGCGCCACACAATGTGCAACGCCAAGGTTACTTACTGGCGGAGAGTCCGGGATTTGAACCCGGGATACGCTTTCGGCGTATACACGATTTCCAATCGTGCTCCTTCAGCCACTCGGACAACTCTCCAATAAAAGCTTCTAAATCAGACGCTTTTGTACAGCGTCCATTTAAGAGTGCGTAAGAAAGTATAACGTATTTTAGTATGTACGTCCATAGCGTTTGTATATACGCGAGTTTATATGCGGTTTGCACAATATTTACATGCTCTACTCATATAGAATATACATGGTGTACTTATAAAAGTGCTTATAAACGTATGTATAGGGTACTATATTACACAAACAAAATACTATATGAAGCAAATAACAGATATAAAGGTGACACTATTTATGAACGACTTTTTCTTCGCATACGGTCCAGACGCTTCTGCACTTTCAATTCCTTTGTGGCTTGACCTAGCATCGGTTATGGTTGGAGCACTATCAGGCGTGCTTGTTGCCCAAGAAAGAAAGCTTGATTTAATAGGCTTTATGGCGCTATCGGTTTTAGGAGGATTGGGCGGCGGACTCATTCGCGATATGATCATGCAACGCGGTGGAATTTATGCGCTTGATTCGCAATTTGCCATACCCTCGGTGGTAATTGTTGCATGTGTAGGGTTTTTATTCCCCAGTTTTTTAACCAAACATCCAAAATCACTTGAGTGGATCGATATTTTGTCAGTAGGTCTTTTTGCTGCGGCAGGAACCGACAAAGCTATGGCGTTTTACTTAAGCCCTTGGGCGTGCGTGCTTATGGGAACGCTTACAGGGGTAGGCGGCGGTATGGCGCGCGACATTTTTATCGGTAATACACCGCGCATTTTCCAGAGAAGCAATTATTACGCAATTTGTGCGATCGCAGGGTCGTTGGTAAGCTATACAGCGGTATTTGGCCTATACATGCATCGTCCAATCGCGGCTGCACTCTGTGTACTTGCAACCGTTGCATTAAGAAGAATATCTCTTACATATAATCTCTTATCCCCTGCCGATGTAGATCTTACGCCGCAATTTGAAAAACAAGCAGAGCGAGCGAAACAGGCGTTTTCCCATAACACCACCATCAAAGCGGTTATTCATCCTCGTACGCGTTATCAACGTTGGAGGCGCATGCATAAAAAATAGCGAGACAGCTAAAAACCATCTCGCCATTATCTTAAGCACCATAAGTTGGCTATACGTAGGTAGATTATTTATCAACCATACCGTTACGAACACGCCATTTTCTACGATCGGTTTCGTTAAGAATACGCTTTCTCATGCGAATATTTTGCGGTGTAACCTCAACAAGCTCATCATCCATAATGTACTCAAGTGCTTCTTCGAGTGTAAATGTCTTAGGAGGAGTAAGCTGAACTGCAATATCAGCAGTTGAAGAGCGTTGGTTACCAAGATTTTTAGTTTTTGCGATATTAACGACCATATCACCAGGTTTAGAGCGCTCGCCCACCAACATACCCTCATAACATTCGGTACCTGGTGCTACAAAAAGCTGACCTCGTTCCTGCAGTGTTCCCAAAGCATATGCCACTGCTTTATCGGTTGACATCGAAATCATAGCGCCGTTTTGACGCGTACCGATTTCTCCTGCGTAAGGTCCGTATTCCAAAAACGTGTGATAAAACACTGCATCACCGTGAGTTACATTTAACACTTTAGTTTTTAATCCCATAATACCGCGTGTTGGAATCTTAAAATCAAGATGAGTATGCGTAGCACCAGTTTTCATGTTTATCATCGTACCGCCAGCATTACCAAACACCTCGATAACCTTGCCTGAATATTCACCAGAACATTCAACAACCGCTTGCTCAACAGGCTCAAGCATGTTGCCATGCTCGTCTTTTTTGAAAAGCACGCGAGGACGGCCAACCTGAAATTCATAGCCTTCGCGGCGCATTTGCTCCATAAGAACCGAGAGATGAAGTACTCCTCTACCAGCTACTTCAACACCAGTTTTATCGTCAAGCTCTTCTATGCGCATAGTAACATTATTTTCGCGCTCGGTCTCAAGACGCTCTTTAAGTTGACGACCACCAACAATATCACCCTCACGACCAACAAGAGGTGATGTAGATGGCTCAAAAACAATTGAAAGTGTTGGTTGATCTATTTCGATAGGCTCCAACTTTACAGGATTATCAATATCGGTATATACATCACCAATATCTGTGTGATCAATACCTACAACAGCACCAATATCACCTGCAGAAATCTCACTACACTCCTTTTTTCCTAAATAGTCAAAGGTATATAGCTGCTTTACCTGAGCAACAGATGAGGTACCGTCGTTTTTAACAACCAAGATTTTGTCGTTATTATGAATGGTTCCCGAATAAATACGGCCAACACCAATACGACCAACGTAGTCCGAGTGATCAATGGTAACACACTGCATAGCTAAAGGCGCATCAACATCAACTTCAGGAGCAGGTAATTCGTTCACAATCATGTCCAAAAGTGGGAACATATTATCACAAGAATCATCGGGAGTAAGACGAGCAAAACCGTTAACAGCCGAAGCGTAAATTACATGTTCCATGGTGAATTCAAGCTGCTCATCCGTTGCACCCAAATCCATCATTAAATCCAGCGAATTATTGAGTGCTTGCTCACAATTTGCAGCAGGCTTATCGATCTTATTGATAACCAACATAATTTGTAAGTGTGCAGCAATGGCATGTTGTAAAACAAAACGTGTTTGTGGCATAGGACCTTCTGCAGCGTCTACCAGCAACAAGGCACTATCAGCCATTTTAAGAACGCGCTCAACTTCTCCACCAAAGTCAGCGTGACCTGGGGTGTCAATAACGTTAATTTTTACACCCTTATACTCAATGGAAATGTTCTTAGCAAGAATGGTAATACCGCGCTCACGCTCTTGATCGTTTGAATCTAAAACACGATCTTGAACCTGCTGATTAGCTCTAAATGCGTCGGTTGCGCGCAGAAGTTTGTCTACAAGTGTTGTCTTACCGTGGTCAACATGGGCAATAATAGCAATATTTCTAATGTGCTCTTGGAGCATATAAACCTCTTCTTTGGTCGTAGATGTGCGTTTACCTAAATGTATAAACATTAAAACTTTATACCACTGTTTTGGAAAAGAAGTTAAAATCCTGTGATTTTAAGGAATTTACACGGTATATTCTTATATCAGATTACAAAAGTTCCTCTATAACACCTGCCGATAAAGGTGAACGAGAAAATAACCCTTGTTTTTTATCCAAAGGCAGGTACGCTGAATATCCCGTACCCCCTGTTTCTTGATATTCAAACAAAAGTGCCGAAATAAAAGAAGGTGTAGATTCGTCTTCGCTCACGCTTCCTATATAGGATATAACATAGCGAATAGGGTGAAAGTTTTTAAGATGTGGCTGCATGCGTGGCAAATGTTTGACATAGACACGTGCTTCATCCAAGCATTTTTCGATGCTATCGTGATCAAACTCAAACGAAACACACTCATTGTTTTTATCTTGTAGAACAATAAGAACTGGTATGGATGTATCAGTTTTATATCTTTCGCAAACAGCATCCATAACTTGCGTAACAAAGATATCTAATGCAGGAGAAATAGGAGTTGCGGAGTTTGAATGCATAGGTGATTGGCTCATAAGTTCCTCGATATAAAAAAAGCTAGGTGAAAACACCTAGCTTGAATTGCAAATGGTGGAGACGATGGGGGTCGAACCCACGACCTCAGGCTTGCAAAGCCCGCGCTCTCCCAACTGAGCTACGTCCCCAAATGGGTGCTTCACACATTTTATAACCACCCCAGCGGGTTTTGATAACCGCCACTGGGGTGCCTATCTCAAAATGTGGTGGACCCGACAAGGCTCGAACTTGTGACCTCCCGGTTATCAGCCGGACGCTCTGACCAACTGAGCTACGAGTCCAATGCAAGAAAAAATAGTACCCTGTTGTGACTCGTGAGTCAAGCAGTTTTCTAATCTTTTTTTATACTATAAGAACTTCACAGAACTTATATGTTTATACATCTCTACAATATCGAGCCAATTTTATACATAATGCCGTTTATTTGAACTCTTATCGGATATTCAAATATTCTTGTACACTTTAAAAATCATGTAAATGCGCAGTACAAACCATATATTACTGTTTGTTATTTGTTTTCTTAAACGTACACGATTACAAATATGAGATACTAAGATAGATGTCAGACAAACTTTTGGTTTTTTTTGGAGAGCATAATGATTGCAATGGAGATTCAAAGCTTAGTACGAGGAAATTCTAGCGTACCTTCTCTGATATTTTTGCAACCTACCGACAGTGCTTTTAAGAAACTACAACATATGCGCATGGATCCAATTAAAAATCTTTCGCTTAAAGGCAACGAACAAAGTAATACGCCCGATGTGGACAGCAAACCAATTCTTCCTATTCGTGTAGGAACCCACGAAGCGGCCGTGTTAAGCACATGTATAGACCGCATGCGAAAAGGTTGTAGCGCGCGCGAGGTGTTTTCTCGCCCCACTCCTTTTGATATTATCCTGCAAATGCTTAAGCATACCAATACGCGTATTGTCTACTTTGAAATTTACGATGTTAAAGACACTGTGTTTTATGCACGAGGAAACATAAGCCAAGATAACGGTGAGTCTTTTGCAATTGAAGTTAGACCTTCTGATGCATGTGTCTTGAGTATTTTATTAAACGTTGCTCTCTTTGTTGATGACCATGTTATTTCATCAGCGCAGATCCCAAATTTAGAAGCACAATTAAACCAACAGCAAGACAAAGCATTAAAAAACTTTATGTCCTCTCTTGATGATTAAAATAAGCTATACGTAACTCGTTTGGTATACGCATATTACCGTATGTATCTCTATATAAAATGGCTATATGCACCATCGAGATACATATAGCCATATGATCATATATGCCACAGAGCTTAAAGTGAGGTTTTTGTTCTACTCATCATCATCTAATAACTCGTCATCGATCTGCTCATCATCGCCAATATTTATCTCTTCTTCCTGATGCTTCTGAGATAAAAAGTCGAGTGGCAATTGCGGCTGATTGCTATCTGATTGCTCATTTGTGTCTTTCTTTTTGTGAATATGCATACGAGCAAGAGCGGATACACTGTCAGATTCGGCAAGGTTCATAATCTTGACGCCTTGCGTTGCGCGGCCAAGAAGCGAAATATCTTGACTTTGAACACGAATCATAACACCTTCTTCAGAGACAATCATAAGTTCGTGCTGAGGGCCAACTACACGACAAGCGCTTAATTTACCCTTTTTCTGAGTCATAGCGATGGTGTTAACGCCTAAACCGCCACGCTTTTGGAGCGGATATTCACTAACGGGAGTACGCTTTCCATAACCGTGTTCGGTCACAACAAGCAAGTCGCCTTTACCGTTGGATATTTCCATACCAAGCATCGTAGCACCATCTTTAAGCGTTATACCACGCACGCCAGATGTTCCACGACCAGTTGGACGAATATCGCTTTCTTCAAACATTATTGCTTTACCTGCACTTGAGCACAAAATTACATACTCTGACTCTTTTACACGACGAACATTTACTAATTCGTCGCCATCTTTAAGGTTAATAGCAATAAGTCCATCACGGCGCGATTTATCGTAGTCGCTCATAGCCGTCTTTTTAACCATACCCGATTTAGTTGCAAACATAAGATGTTCTTCAGCTGGGAAATCACGTGTGGTAATAACCGCCGTTGGATACTCACCCTCACTCAAAGGCAAAACGTTAATCAAAGCAGAACCACGGGCATGGCGCGAGCCAACTGGTAGTTCGTGAACTTTAAGGCGATATACCTTTCCTTTGTTGGTAAAGAACAAAACATAATCATGAGTGGAGGCAACAAACATGTTCTCAACAAAGTCATTGTCTTTAAGCGATAAGCCCTGAACACCTTTACCGCCGCGTTTTTGAGATTTATAGGTTGCTACTGGTAAACGCTTAATATAGCTTGCGTGCGTTACCGTAATAACCATGTCTTCTTCAGCAATGAGGTCTTCTACGTCAAGATTTTGAACGCCAAGCGCAGAAATTTGCGTGCGGCGCTTATCAGAGAAACGAGTAGAAATTTCGGTGAGCTCTTCTTTAATAACTTCCAAAAGTTTTTGTGGATGAGCAAGTAAATCACGATAGTATTCAATTGACTTATAAAGCTCAGCAATCTGTGCTGCAAGCTCTTCTCGCGCAAGACCAGTTAAACGACGCAGGCGCATTTGAAGAATTGCTTCGCCTTGAATGTCATCAATACCAAAGCGCTCGTTCATACGTTGTTTTGCCTCTTGGTCGTCATGAGAAGACCTGATAATATGAACAACTTCGTCAATATTATCAACTGCAATCAACAGGCCTTCGAGAATATGAACGCGCTTAAGTGCTTTATCCAAATCAAATTGTGTGCGACGCGTTACAATATCTTTTTGGTGTTCTATGTAGTAATAAATCATCTCACGCAAAGTTAGTGTTCGAGGAACACCATCAACAAGCGCAAGGTCAATTACACCAAAAGAGACCTGCAATTGAGTTCTTTTGTACAAGTTGTTAAGTACAACCTGCGGCACTGCACCCGATTTAAGATCAATAACAATGCGCATACCCTTACGGTTAGACTCATCACGCATGTCAGATATGCCTTCAATGCGTTTTTCGTTGACTTGTTGAGCAATGCGTTCCTGCAAAAGACCTTTATTAACCTGATATGGAATCTCGGTTATAACAAGGCGCTGACGACCGCCACGTCCAACATTTTCGACGTGCACTTTTGAACGAATGGTAATAGAGCCTCTACCAGTTGTATAAGCGTCACGGATGCCATCGGTGCCCATGATAATGCCGCCGGTTGGGAAATCAGGTCCTGGAAGTACCTGCATAAGATCTTCAACCGTAGCATCAGGGTTATCTATCATCATACATACAGCACGAGAAACTTCTGCTAAATTATGAGGTGGAACATTTGTTGCCATACCAACAGCAATACCATTTGAACCATTTACCAGCAGATTTGGAAAACGTGCTGGCAAAACAGAAGGCTCTTGCAGAGATTCATCGTAGTTAGGTTGTAAATCTACCGTTTCTTTATCTAAATCACGCAACATCTGCATAGCAGCATGAGTAAGGCGTGACTCGGTATAACGCATAGCAGCTGGAGGATCGCCGTCAATAGATCCAAAGTTTCCGTGACCATCTACCAAAGGTAAGCGCATCGAAAACTCTTGAGCCATACGAACCATAGCATCATAGATTGAGGAGTCTCCATGTGGGTGATATTTACCCATTACCTCTCCTACCGTCCACGCACTCTTTTTATGAGGACGTGTAGGAACAATGTGAGCCTCATTCATAGCGTAAAGAATACGGCGATGAACAGGCTTTAATCCATCTCGTACATCTGGCAATGCACGAGCCACAATAACAGACATTGAATACTCAAGAAATGATGCTTTCATTTCAGAAGACAAATCTGTTGGTTTAAGCGCTCCGCCATGAATATCGGATAAATCTAAGCGTGAGCCTGCCTCATCAGAAATAGTGTGATCAAGCGTTGCTCCAGCAAGATTAAGCGTTTGTTCATCTTCATTTGAGGTTGTTTCTTCTATATCATCTTCAAGTGCTTCATCGTCAGATGTTGTGTTGTTTGACAAATCATCAAACGCACCATCCAACGAATCATCCTGTGAAGTGTTGTCTAAATTATCAGAAGAATCCTGTTCGTTAAACGAAGACTCATCGTGGTTATGAGGTGTATGTTTATCGTCTGCCACAGTTTAGCCTTTCATTAAATGTCAAGGAAACGCACGTCTTTTGCGTGTGTTTGGATAAAATCTTTACGTTTTTCCACTTGAGTGCCCATAAGGTTAGCAACAGCTCGTTCTGCTTCGCGCGCGTCGTCTACCGTTACCCGAAGCATAATGCGGTTTTTAGGTTCCATCGTAGTGCTCCAAAGTTGTTCAGGATCCATCTCTCCTAAACCTTTATAACGTTGAACACTATATTTAGAAGAATCTTCAAACTGTTTTGCCTCTAACGCCAACTCTTCGTCGGTATACAGATACTTACCGTATTTTTTACCTTTTGCCTTAATTTGATATAAAGGTGGCTGTGCAACATAAATATACCCTGCGTCGACCAAAGGCTTCATGTAACGATAGAAGAAGGTGAGGAGCAAAATTCTAATATGTGCACCGTCTACATCAGCATCGGTCATAATAACAATTTTGTGATAGCGCGCTTTCTCGATATTAAATTCTTTACCAACACCAGTACCAATAGCTGTAATAAGAGACGTGATAGATTCAGAAGAAAGAGCTCTATCTTGCTGAACGCGCTCAACGTTAAGAATTTTTCCTCTCAGTGGCAAAACTGCTTGTATAGAACGGTCGCGCGCCATTTTAGCAGAACCACCTGCCGAGTCACCCTCAACGATGAAAAGCTCAGTCATTTGAGCATCGCGAACAGAACAGTCGGCAAGTTTACCCGGTAATGAAGCACTTTCAAGCAAACCTTTTCTACGAGCAACTTGGCGAGCACGTTGTGCCGCAAGACGACCTTTAGCTGCTTGGAATGCTTTTTTAAAGATTTCTTTTGCTTGATTAGGATGTTCTTCAAGATATTCAGTAAGCCCTGCACCAACAATTTTGTTGGTGAGCGTCCTCATATAAGAGCTTCCAAGTTTTGCTTTGGTTTGACCTTCAAATTGAGGATCAGGAAGCTTAACCGAAATAATTGCACATAAACCTTCACGAATATCGTCACCAGTTAAGTTTGCTTCTTTTTCTTTTAAGAGCTTGTGTGAACGCGCATAATCATTAATTGTTTTAGTAAGTGCTGTTCTAAAGCCTTCAAGGTGCATACCACCTTCATCGGTATAAATATCGTTAGCAAACGACATTACATGCTCGGAATAGGTAGTATTCCACTGAATGGAAACTTCTACTTCGCCGCGCTGATTAAGAGGTGTATCTGGCGCAGAAGAGCCTTCGATATAAATAGGATCATTAAGACCAGGTAGGATAGTTTTTTCTTCGTTTAAGTATTTAACAAAGTCTACAATACCGCCTGAGTAGCAAAACTCCTCTTTACGAGGCGTCTCTTCACGCTCGTCGGTAAGACTGATGTGCAAATTTTTATTAAGAAAAGCAGTTTCTTGTAAGCGATCATGAAGTGTATCAAAATTATATGTTGTGGTTTCAAAAATGGTGTCATCAGGCCAAAACGTAATGGTTGTGCCGGTGTGGGAAGAATCACCAACACGCGTCATCTTTTTTGTGACTTTACCACGCTTAAATTCCATTTCAAAAATGCCACCATCGCGCGAAACACGTGCGATCAAGCGTTTTGAAAGTGCGTTCACAACTGAAACACCAACGCCATGCAAACCACCTGATACTTTATAAGCAGCATTATCAAACTTACCACCAGCGTGTAAAATTGTTAAAACTACTTCTAGAGTAGGGATTTTCTTTTGAGGGTGCATTTCAACGGGAATACCACGGCCGTTATCTTCAACAGAAATAGAATTATCGGGATGAACTATAACATTTATTGAGGTACAATACCCCGCCATTGCTTCATCTACTGAGTTATCAACAATCTCCCACACAAGATGATGCAAACCAGATGCAGATGTTGTACCAATATACATTCCAGGACGTTTACGAACTGGGTCAAGTCCTTCTAGAACTTTAATTTCGTTACCACCGTATGAACTGACTTCTTTTGTCACAAACACCCTCCTTTTATACGATATTTCTATTTTACGCTAATTATTAAGACTCATGATAAAATCATGTAAATGTTGTTAAATATGCAGAAAAATCAACGAGCCTAAACAATATTTCACACCATATCATACAAAAACATATCTCTCAGCGGTTTATGTAGCTTAATTTAGCGATAAATTATCTTTTGCGTATGATGATAACTTCTGCCGTTGCAGTGTTGCTTTAACAGCCTTCAGAGCAGATGTGCGAAGTGCAGATGGAAGATTTTGTACCGTGTGTTCTGCAAATTCAATCTCTTGAGGAGAAAGTGCAGGTAAAGGTGCTTGAGTTTTTTGTAAAGCAGCGCTCGTACAAGATGTTTCAGTTGTTTGTGGTGTTAACACAGGTTTTATCTGTGTATATTTAGAAAGTTTAAAAAGAATGTCATCAAATTTATAACCTAAATGCGCAAGTCTTATCAGATACATTTCTTTATTAACATTAAAATCAACAAGAACAGAAGAAGTATCAACAAACACACCAAGAATAGGATAGCGGCCTTTTATTTTAGGTTCTATAACAAAAACACCAGTTGTATGTTTTCTTTCGATATCCCCTATAACCGCATTCCAAGCAGTAGCAGAAGCTTTTTGTTTTTTTATTTTTACGAGTGCAGGATTAGTTATACATGAACTCAAGAGCGAAGAAAGACTACTTTCAGTGTGTTGTCTATGATTGTTTCTCATTCATATTCACCACCTGTGCACGATCAAGTATGTCTTTTGTAAAATATGATAGATTCGTAGTTGTAATTATAGTCTGAATACCTTGCTGAATAAATTCCATAATCGCTAAACGCCGCGTGGCGTCAAGCTCACTCATAACGTCGTCTAAAAGTAAAATAGGATTTTGTCCAGTTAACTCCTTAATAAATAGAACCTCTGCTAGTTTCCACGCTAACACAATGCTTCTTTGTTGGCCTTGCGAGGCATACGTGCGCGCAGGTACACCATTGATATAAAACTCAATATCATCTCTTTGAGGACCTATAAGTGTTACCTGTCTGCGTAACTCCTCATGTTCTTTTTGATTAAAAGCATCTAAATATGCCTGTATAAGATCTTCTTTACTAAGAGAACATAAGCTTTGTGGTGTATACATATAGGGCTCTTCTACCTTATGTTCTAAATCTTTTATCAAAGGTATTGAGCTCTTGTACGTAATTTCAAGTTGCTCAGCAGGAGAAATTGTATGATATACCTCACAAGCTTTATGGTAAAGCTGATTAATGAGTTTAAGGCGAGCAGCAACTACACTTGCAGATCCGTGCGCCAAAGACACGCTCCATGCATGCAATATTTCTGAGTCTACAAAATTCAGTTTAAGTATGTTGTTTCTTTGCTCGAGAGCGCGAGAAAATGTTTTAATGAGCTTTCTATAACCTTTATGGGCAAGTATGCCAAATCCATCTATCTCACTTCTACGATAACGAGCTGTTTGCTTAACAAACAATAAGTCGTCTGGAGAAAAAAGTACCGAAGGCATAACAGAACAAAATGTAGATACGGAACACTTTTTGTCGTTTTTGAGGTAGGTTTTTACATGCGTTGATATATTACATGCCAACTCAACACTATGCAGCTCATCTTCATAAACTCCGCGAAGATGGGCTGCGTTTTCGTTGTGATAAATCATTTGAGCTAGCAAAGGTTTCCTAAATGATGTACCTGTAGTAATCATTTGCACAGCTTCGATGGTATTCGTTTTTCCAACAGCATTACTACCATGTAAGACGGTTGTTTTATCACCTAAACTTATATGAAGATGTTGAAAATTTCTCCAGTTTGTGCAGGTAAGCTCACGCAATACAAAACTCATGCTACCTCAAAGCTACTAATTAGTACGAAGTGGTATCAACAAACATTGATAGTTCATTGTTCCAAATGACTTAATGACAATAGGTTGAAAACTGTCAACTATCTCAAAAGTCATTTCATCGGCATGAGTCGTAGAGCGGCAACATTCAAGAATAAACTGGTAATTCATTGAAAATGAGATAGGATTGCCTTCAATAGTTGCGCTAAACTCTTCTTTTGAGGCGCCAAACTCAGAAGAATCTGCCTTAAGTGTTATGAGTTGATTTTGAGGATCTATATCAAAGATAACACCGAGATTTTTATTCGTGGTAACTAATGCAACACGCTTAATTGCCTGCGTAAGCTGCTCAGGATTAACGGTAAGCTTAGTATTGCAAGTTTTAGGAAAGAGATTTTTATAATTGGGGAACATACCTTCAATTTTTAGGCTTACATACGTTGTATTTTCAAAACTAAAAATAACCTGATTATCAGTTAAACCTATTTGCAACCGAGGTGTAATGGTTGGTAGATTAAGAAGCTCGTGAAAACAAACGGCAGGGATAATTGCGGTAAACTCAGAATCAATAGAGGCAGTCTCTGTGTTTGTATCGATGATAACCAAGCGATGAGAATCTGTCGCATACATAGTAAGTTTATTTTCTTGTGCAACAAGGGTAATACCACCCAAAATAGGATTGGATATATCCTCTTTTGTTACACGATACACGCGTTCTACCATATCGTTAAGCAAATCACTCGGCAACTCAATGCTTTGCGAAGGTGTAATATCTGGAAACTCGGGGAAGTCAGCGGCATCAAGGGTAGAAAGTTCATACGTTGACTTAAGACACGTTAAAACCGCCTGAGTTGGTGTTGTTTCTACAGTAATAGGTGCGTCAGGTAGGTTCTTGACCAACTTTGATAGAAATAAACCAGGGACAACGGTTTGGCCTTCTTCTTCTACCGCAGCTTCAAGCTTGTGACGTATTGAAACTTTAAGGTCGCATGTTTGTAAGGTTAGTGTTGATCCTTGCGCGTGGATATAAATGCCACCCAAAACAGGAAGCGTAGCTTGAGAGGCAACTCCACGTAAAACTATGGTAATCGCCTGATTAAATTCCTTTTGACTTACAGAGAATTTCATATGCTTCCTTTCAATTAAAAGTATCTACATCTCATTATATAAATAATAATAAATATCTAAATACTTTATTACTAATAAGTAATGTTCATATGTTAATAACCTGTCATTTATGCAGTTGATTCCTACTTTTTTACTGACCAAATCTTTTATAAGTTCTCATCACTTTTAACACAAAAATTCAATCATCTCTGTTTGTGTAGGTATTTGAAGCTGTTTATATACAACAATCAACACGTGTTAACAAAATTATAAACATACACTGGTAAATCTATTCTTTTGTTAAGATGTCTTTCAATTTTTGTAGTTGATCATAGAACACTCTGTCTTTCTTCTTTTTTTCGATAATTGCAATACTGTGTTTTATAGTTGCATGCGTGCGGTTGCCAAACTTTTGACCTATGTCAGCTAATGTAATATCGGTGAGCTCGCGTGCTAACCAAATACAGATATGGCGTGGTTCAGTAAGCTCTTTATTTCTATGATCGCCTACTAAATCGTTATGAGAAATGTGATAGGTATCCTCTATGCATTTTTGGATTTCTTCAATAGTGGGGATATGCTGACGAGGTTTCCATTTGGTAGCTGCTATCTGTGCGATATCGTTATTAGAAAAAATTCTCCCCTCTTTTTTTCTTTTACCTGCATTAATTAAGCATGTTTGAACAAAGCCTTCGATAACTCTAATATTGCTTCCTGCAATTTTTGCCATATACATTCGCTGTTCTTCGGTGATTGTTCCAAAATCGATAAGTAGATGTTCTACCTCAGCATCGTGACGAATATATTTATAAAAGTTGTTAATCAGATTAAGTTTTAGCTCATAATTTGGTACCTGAATGCTGATAGTTATACCAGAATCCATACGACTCGTTTCGCGTTCGTCAAACTTACTTTCACCTAATTGAAGCTCTTGAGGCGATCGGTCAGCCGCACATACAATTTGTTTTCCATTAGAAATAAGCGAATTAAATGTATCAAAGAAAAACTTAATGGTTCCAGCTGCTGTTCGCATGTTTTGAATATCGTCAATGATAAGTACATCAATATTTTTATAGCTTCGAGCTAAAGCATTTCTTTCGAGTGGTGACTTTTGCCATGCTAGTGTGTACTCTTCAATAAACTCTGTTGCCGTTTTGTAAGCACAGGTGCGCGTGGGGTCGTTCTTTATAATGTAGTTTTGTATGGCACGTAAGAGGTGAGTTTTTCCCAACCCACTTTTACCATAGATAAAAAGCGGATTATATGATTGATTACACGATCCACATGCAACCTGATTTGCCGCTTGATATGCTAACTGGTTTTCCTCGCCTTGTACAAAACGGTCAAATGTAAGCTTAGAATCAATTTCGCTTTGTATGGGGTTTTCTACTTGTCCTGTTTCAAACGAAATGATTTTATGATCGCGATTAAGACGTTCCATATGAGAAGTTTTCATTTGATCAAAATACTGATCGATGAGCATATTATCCTGGTTTTCAAGCTTGTCTAACTCATCCTTAGTAATTTGAGTTTGCACGTTAATTAGTTTATCGCTTGTCTCATTGGTATTTGGTATGGTAGTTTCATCAACTTGTATTTGATGAGATGGCTGTGTGGTAGCTGATTCTTGACTTGTTTGAACTGTATGTGTTTGGCTGTCTATATGAACTGCATTGCCATTATCTTGTACGCCATTGCTAAAAGGTTTGAATAGAATTTGCAGCGAAATTGGCTCAAATGCCGCTTCTTCCATTTTTGCAACAATTGCGTCTTTATGTGTTGTTAATTTTTTGTATGCAAAATTTAAGGATGTACTGATGGTGAGAACGTTGTGAGTAAAGCTCACAAGAGTGCATTTTTCTAACATCGCTATAACCGAAGGAATATAGCCGTCCTCACGAAAGAGATTGATAACATCTTGCCATAAACTGTATGCGTCGGACATATCATGCTCTGTTGCCTGCAGGTCTGATGTGGTAATCTCTTTATCCATCTATACTCCTGAATTATAAATAATGTCTTACTAAGGTAGTTTCCTCAATAATGTTGAAAACTTGTTCTAGTATATGATGAAAACTCATAAAATACAAAAATTGTTGAAAACTCCCCTAGCATATCTGGGGAGCAAGATGTATCAATATAAGATATGAGATGTGTCACTATAGAATAATTCTAAGGTGATTCATATAAATATCTACCACGAAAAACTATTGTTGTAGATGAGAGCTTATATATGCATATCCAAGTTTGGTTATGACTCTTTTTTGTTCCTTAGGATTTTTGTGGAGTATACCCATATCTTCTAATGCTTTAAGCTCGCGCGACCATGTTGGTTGTGACAAGCCATAAAGTTTTGTCAATTCAGTTGGTCCTACATATCCATAGGTTTGAGCACATCTTAATATTTGTTGTTGTCTGGCTGTTAACGGTAATGTGGTAAGAGGAGATGTGACTTGCGTTTGCTGTACCTGCATGGGATATGACATTTGTGCTTGTTGTTGCGGATATTCTTGTGGTGGCATTTGTTGATATTCTTGTGACGGTATCTGCTGATATGTTTGTTGATACATAGGAGCATAATTTGTAGGTATGTGTTCAGCGGTATATGCCGCATAGTCGTTAACAGGATAGCTGGTATTAGCTTGATATGCTCCGTTAAAAGCATTTGAATTATTAACTCCGTAGTTTTGTACAGGATTCATGGGCGGATGAGCTGTATACCCTTGCGTATCGGGGTATGTATTATCTGTTGATGTTTTATCATATGTTTTACGTGAGTATTGTGTACCGCCTTGCGCACATAAGGTAACGATAGTTCCACCATTGATATTATCTTCAACATCTAAAAATCCGTGTGTGCTTTTCATATACTCACGAACATAAGGAAGTCCCGATCCTACACCGCGGATATAGCGTTTCATCTCGGTTGTCGCAGATGTGGTGCCAAAATCCAGCGCCTTGTCCTTTTCTTTAATTCCAGGACCTTGGTCTGCAAATCGTATGGTCATACCTTTATCTAAAATGCTAATTGAAGGTTCAATAAAATATGCATGAATAAAATTTTCGACAATTTCTCTAATGACCATAAAAGGTATAGTACCTCCTTGCTCGGAGGCAAGTTTGGTTACTTGTTGAGTGATTTCTTCCAAATAATCGCGCACATTACAAGGCTCAATTACTACCACGCGTGGCGCGGCATTTGCAGCGTCAAATACTGCAATTCTAGCTGCGTAATGAGGTAATAAAGCACTGTCTTTAGAGGTGGAGTCTGACACTGTTTTGTCTTTACTATCTAGTTCCTTTTTACGTTCGTGATCCTCTACGAAAGGATAAAACGCATGTGCCATATTCTCACCTCTTTTACCATACATAGATTTTATTGAGTGCTGCAAACTTATATATTACGACACATACCTTCTTTTTCATTGTTCAATCTCAGTTTCTTTCATAATAAATGCATTCTCTTTCATAAATGAAAGGTATTGAAAATAAGTTTTCAACAATTGTTAAAAAGATGTAGATAACTTTATAAACATAGCTAAAAAAGAATGAATAAAACTGTGAAAACTTTTATAAAACAGCAGGTAATATATGGTTATTGCAACAAAACTTTCAAACATCTCTCATAAATTTTCTTAAACGATGAAAAGTTATGAAAACAAAAGAGAAAATTTTCTAAAGGTTAAAAACGTTTCTAAACACGGTGAATTTAAGGTGTTCATGTATAAATATTGACATACACCTGCATAAACTCCTATACTTTTTTAGCTTATTACAAACAGGCATCGTATACCGTATATAAAACTAGTATAAAGGGGTTTTTATGAAACGTACGTATCAACCTAATAAGTCTAAACGCGTTAAGACTCACGGCTTCCGTGCTCGTATGGCTACTAAAGCAGGTAGACTCGTTCTTGCTCGTCGTCGTGCTAAGGGCCGCAAAAGACTTACCGTAAGTCTGTAATAACGTAGATAGTTTATAAGGAGAGGGGTATGCAAACCATAAAGTCGAAACAAGACTTTGCTATGGTTTTCAAAAACGGGAAAAGATTGTTTCATCCTGCTGTGAGAATAATTTATATCCCGTCTACACAAACAACCCGTATTGCGTACTGTGCACCTAAGAAAATAGGATGTGCACCTCTTAGAAACAGATGTAAAAGACTTTTAAGAGCGGCTGTTCGTGACGTAGATTGTGTTCCGCAAAATTTTGATGTGATTTTATTTGCCACATACAAAACAAAAGCGTACTCCTCTTGTGAACTAAGTAAGATTGTAAATAAACTCCTACATTCCATAACAACAACATAGGTGTTATAGACCATAAACTGTAAGGTACTTAAACACTTATCTTAAGAGCTATAAGATGAAATTAGGCAAAACAGAAAACGTCTTTATTATGCTTATCAGAGGATATCAAAGGTATCTATCCCCTCTTATGCGTCCTTCATGTATTTATAGCCCTACCTGCTCTGAATATGCATGTGAAGCACTTAGAAGGTATGGATGGTTAAAAGGAAGTTATTTAGCTCTTCGCCGTATTTTACGTTGTCATCCCTTTCATAAGGGAGGATTTGATCCAGTGCCCTAAACAGTTACGGAGGACGTATGTGGGATTGGTTTATAGGAATATTAACTCAAATTCTTGAGCTTCTACAGTCGCTGTGTGGCGATTGGGGCTTAGCGGTTATTATATTAACTTTGATTATACGTGTGTTGTTAATACCACTTATGACCAAATCAACCGAATCTTCTGCACAAATGCAGGTACTGCAACCAAAAATGCAAGAGATTAAAGACAAATATGCCGATGATCCTGCGCGTATGAACGAAGAAATGCAAAAGTTTTATTCCGAGCATAAATTTAATATGCTTGGCGGATGTTTGCCAACACTTTTGCAAATGCCTATCTTTTTTGGTTTGTTTACCGTTGCAAGTAAGATTCCTCAAGACGCTTCGTTCTTTAATATACTTCCTTCTATTTCATTATCACCTCAAACAGTTTTTGAGCAGCAAGGTTTGTCTGGTGCGGCAATTTACATTCTTTTAGTTATTACCTTTAGCGTTATGACATTTATTCCAATGGTTATAACTTCTTCTACAACATCATCTCAACAACGTTCTCAAACGATAACTATGGGCGCTGTAATGAGTGTCTTTATGCTTTGGTTTGGATGGACTGTTCCAACTGCAGTTTTGCTGTATTACAACACTTCATCGGTTTGGCAAATTATCCAGCAAAAACTTGTAACCGATAGAGTTATGGCACGCGTTAAAAAAGAAACCGAAGAAAAAATGAAAAATCAGAGCGTGCAACCAGATGTTGTGAGAAAAGAAAAGAAAAATCGTCCTCATAAAAAGGGATAACCATTCATATCACTAAGGAGAGTTTATTTTATGAGTACCGAGTCACAATTTATGCCAGATAGCTTTGATTCACTGGATGAGTCTGATTCTCAGGTGAATCGTAGTGATTCTATGTTTAAAGATACTAAAGCTTCACTTGATGCGTTTTTAGCTCAACAACGTGCAGATGGTTTCTTTTCTGAAATTACTTCCACATCAAACCAGGAATATAAACCTTCCAAAGACGATAAGAAGCCTGTTCAACGTGAATTTTCCTCAAGAGCACTTAAAGATCAACACATTAAGGATGAACATATAGAAACTGAATATGTTCCAAGTGATAACCCTGTTATCAATGCAATTCATGATCATATGGTTGCTCGTGAGCCCCTGTCTGAAGAGGAAAAAGACTTTATTGCCTCTATTGTTGTAACACATCTTAAATCTATTCTGGGATTTTTTGGTGAAACAAGTGTTTCTATAGATGAATATGAAAGCGAAACAAACTCTCTTATTTTTGATATTTCTGGTGGCGATTTAGCTGTCCTTATAGGACGTCATGGCTTTACCCTAGAGGCGCTGCAAACCATTATTAATGCATTTGTAAGTAACGAACTGCATTTTTATTATCCAGTTACTATAGATGTTGAAGAATATAAGGTTCGCAGGAAAAAGAAAGTTGAAGCTATTGCCTTAGCCGCTGCTGCACGTGCACGTAATCGTCATGGCAAAGTTAGTTTGTCACCTATGAGTCCTGCTGAACGTAGATTAGTTCATATTGCACTTCTGGGGGATTCTTCTGTGGCAACACATTCCGAGGGCGTTGAACCCCATCGTAGAGTTGTTGTTACCTATGTAAGAAAAAATAGACAACGTTAATATCTTTTGTATATATTTTGAAAGAGCTGCAACTGTATGTGTTGCAGCTCTTTTTTATTAGACTTAAAACTATGTTTGTTTGTTACAAACTTTTATATGGCTAGCGATAAGTGATTGACCATAATCTACAATAAGATTTATCTAATAGGTATGAAGACTGCTTGAGATTTTGTATTTTACAATAAATAACATTTGGGTTAGCAGCTCATACTATTGTTCTGTTTGTTACAAAGAGAAATGATATATATGACAGCTTCTAATACTCAAACTAACATTACTTTACACGACATACCTCTGCCCTATCGTGACTTCTTAGCAACAGACAATAGTTCATACAGTTTTAATCAGACATTTTTAGATAAAGAGGAATCTTTTTTTATTAATGTGCTTTGTTATTTAGCGGATATGTTTGGTATAAGTCTTACCAGCAGCGAGGCAGATGTGTTGTATAAGCACTTCTGTTCAATGCGTGAGTATAACAAAGTTACAAACTTAACACGTATTACTGATACATGGAGCGCCCTTGTTCTGCATTATCTTGATTCGCTTTTGAATATGTTAGTTATGCAAAACTTAAATATTAACTTGCAGACACAAACTATTCTTGACTTAGGCACAGGCGCGGGATTTCCAGGTATTCCTTTATCAATAAAGGTGCCAAAAAAACTCGTATTATGTGATTCTGTCGGAAAAAAGACAAAATTTCTTTCACATTATATTAAAGAAAATCGTATTAATAACCCTATTTATATTGAGAATAAACGTGTCGAAGAACTTTCCCCTCAATACAATCAGCAGTTTACTCTGATTGTAACAAGAGCTGTAGCGCGTCTTTCTATTCTTCTTGAGTACGCTTCTCCCCTCTTACACAACAATGGTTTACTTATATGCTCTAAAGCACAACTCTCAGAAGAAGAGTTTCAACATGCAGAAAATATATCGTCTACATGCGGATTTAGATTTGTTTCACGTGAAACATTTGAGTTACCACTTCAAATGGGTCATAGAGAATTTGTTGTATATCGTAAAGAAAATAAAGCAAAGATAAAACTTCCAAGAAATATCGGTGATGCTGTTCATAAACCGTTGTAAAATGTTTCACGTGAAACAATAATCTCTGAGAGGTGTTTAATGGAGACAGAAGCTCAAACGAAACAATATAGGGGTCATATTATCCCAATCATTAACCAAAAAGGTGGTGTAGGGAAATCTACAACTGCTATAAATCTTTCATCATGCTTAGGCGAGCAGAAAAAGCGCGTTTTGGTTATTGATTTAGACCCACAAGGAAATACAACATCTGGTTTTGGCATTGATAAAACCTCACTCGAAAAGGATATTTATAATGCATTGCTGGATAACACTCCTTTGGAAGATCTAATTTATGAGACACCTCAAAAAAATGTTTGGGTTATACCAGCTACAATCCAACTTGCAGGTGCTGAAATTGAACTTGTGTCAAGTATAGCTCGTGAAAATATACTAAAAAGTTTGCTTGAACCCATTAGATATCAATACGATTATATTTTTATTGACTGTCCCCCATCACTTGGATTGCTTACTATTAATGCTCTGGTAGCAGCAGAAAACCTTCTCATTCCTATTCAATGTGAGTTTTATGCTCTTGAGGGAGTAAGCAAACTTATTGAGTCGATGAAAATGATTAATTCGAGGCTTAATCCAACACTTGATGTTTTTGGAGTAGTAATGACAATGTACGATCCACGTACCACGCTCTCAAAACAAGTGGTAAGTGAAGTAAGAAAATATTTTGGTTCCAAGGTGTTTAAAACGATTATTCCTCGAAGTGTTAAATTATCCGAAGCCCCAAGTCACGGACTTCCAATTAATCTTTATGCCCGTTTTAGCAAGGGGTCATTGGCATATCTTAAACTTGCAAAGGAAGTGAGTCGTCGTGGCTAAAAAATCTGGGTTGGGAAGAGGTCTTGAATCTCTTCTAACAAGTAGTGATACTGAGGCTGGAACTCCCAAGGAATCTGAGCTTATATCACTTGATAAAATCAAACCAAATAAAAATCAACCGAGAAAACATTTTGATCCAGTTCAACTACAAGAACTGGCGGATTCTATTAAGCAAAACGGTGTTTTACAGCCAATTTTAGTAAGAAAAAAAGGTTCAGCTTATGAGATTGTTGCAGGGGAGAGGCGTTTTCAGGCGGCAAAACAGGCTGGTCTAAAAGAAATACCAGTATGTGTTCGTAATATTTCAGACGAGGAAATTTTCAAACTTGCCTTGATCGAAAATCTGCAACGAGCAGACCTTAACCCCCTTGAAGAAGCTTTAGGCTACAAAAAACTTATTAAGCAACTTAAGGTGACACAAGAAGAACTGAGTAAGGTGTTATCAAAGTCGCGCTCGGCTATAAGTAATACTATGCGTTTGCTCGATTTACCTCAAGAAATCCAAAATTTGCTTGGTGATATGCTTATAAGTGCTGGACACGCTCGGTCATTATTGAGCATTCCTCAAGAAGAAGCACAAATAAAACTTGCAAAGAAGATAGTTGAAGAGCATTTATCGGTAAGAGAGACAGAAAAACTTGCTCCATTGTTTTCTGGCGCTACGTTAGATAAAAAACCTCGTACTGTGTTACCACAAGAATACAAGCGCGCTGCTCGCCAATTACATATTGCCCTTGGTGCCAAAGTTAAAGTTAAACAATCTGGTACCAAACATAGGATTGAAATTGAGTTTGCAGATAATGACGACTTAATGAGGCTTGTTAAGCGTATACAATCAGGTTCGTTAGAGGAATAAAGTCTTTAACATAGTTCTTTAACATAACAGTAAAAAGTGCCCATCTTATACAAGGTGGGCACTTTTGTAGAAATAATAATAAATTAAAATGTATGAAAGATAAATGTTGTTTTATACACGAATTTACACAGTTATATGCGTTTCTTTCCTACTACTTTTTGTTTAAGTTGGCCGCATGCAGCATCTATATCTGCGCCACGTGAATGACGAATAGTTGCCTCGACACCAAAACGTTTAAGTGTTTTAACAAAATGTTCAGCACGTTTTTCGCTGGTTGGTAAAAAGGGAGAATCATCTATCTTATTAAGTTGAATGAGATTGACATGTGCAAGCGTTCCAGCGCAAAAATCGCACAGTGCTGCAAGCTCTTCATCAGTATCATTAACACCCTTTATCAGTGCATATTCATAGGTTGGACGTCTGCCTGTTGCTTCTACATATAAATTCATGGTGTCGTGTAAGTGCTGCAGATTAAACCGTTTAACACCAGGCATGAGATAATCTCTGGTAGATTGAACGGCGGAATGCAGAGAAACGGCTAAGGTAAATTGCTCTTTTTCGTGAGAAAACTTTATGATGTTCGGCAGTATTCCACAGGTAGAAATAGTAAGATGTCGAGCTCCTACACCTAGGCCGTCAGCTGAGTTCATCATTTTAAGTGCAAATATGCTTGCGTCATAATTAGTAAGCGGTTCGCCTTGTCCCATAAGAACTGCACTCGCAACGCGCATTTGGAAATCGTCCTGTATGAATAGTGCTTGTTCGTAAATTTCATAACCCGTAAGCGAACGAGTAAGACCAGCTTTGCCCGTTGCGCAAAACACACAGCCCATGGCACAGCCAGCCTGTGTTGAAACACATATCGCAAGCTTGTTTTTAGTTGGCATACCCACACATTCTGCCATAACCCCATCTTGAAAGCGTAAAAGATACTTTCTACTACCGTCTTGTGAAACCTGCTTGCTTACGAGGGTAGGGGAGTATAAAGCAAATTTTTCTTCGAGCTGAATGCGCAACTTTTTAGACAGATTTGTCATATCATTAAAAGAGCGTGCATTCTTTTGCCACAACCATGCCTCAATTTGCTTAACTCTAAACGCAGGTTCTCCCATAGACGAAAGCGCATATGTTAGTTGATCATGGTTCAAACTTCTAATCTCAACTTTTTGAGGTATTTTTTGTTTATGCGAAGAATCTCTATGAGCTTCATTTATGCAACTACAACTTGGTTGCCGCGTTGATGTATGAGTGTTTGATTCATCTTCATCACCTGCGCTTGATGTTGGTTGCTGTGGATCTTTTTGTTTCTCCTTGTACAGAGCATGAACCTCATTGGCGATAGCTGTACGGTCTACTTTGGTTTTACTGTCTTGATTGTTCATATGCCTACGGTGAGCCTCTCTCGTAAGTGATAAATGTTGTATGCTAATACCACTTAACTACGTTGTATATGTATGTTTTCATTCTACCCAAATCACAGGCACGTAAGGAGACGGTTATGCAGAAAACTGATGTAACACATTATCGCGTTGCGGTATTGGCGGGGGGTTGGGCTGACGAAGCTCAGATATCGCTTCAATCTGGTACCGAATGTGTAAAAGCTCTTAAAACAGCTGGTTTTACAACAGTTGAGATGTTTGACGTTAAAGACCTTTCATTTATTCAACGACTTGCTGCGCATGAGTTTGACATTGCTTTTGTTGCTATGCATGGACGCTACGGTGAAGATGGCTGTATTCAAGGTTTGTTGGAAATTCTTCATATCCCTTATACATGCTCTGGAGTATTGGCGTCTGCTATGGGTACTGCAAAAGATATTGCTAAACTGGCATACGAAAATGCAGGTATTCCTACTCCCAAAGATATGTGCCTTGCTTCGGATGCCGAAGTTGATGAAAATGTAGTACAGAATATTGTAGATAAACTAGGATTGCCATTATTTGTAAAACCCACAGATAATGGTTCGAGTTTTGGTGTGTTTAAAGTTGAAGAACAAAAAGACCTTGCAGACGCAATTAAGGAAGCGCAAAAAACAGGAACACATGTTCTGATAGAGCAAGCTATTGTTGGTACCGAGATAACGGTACCTGTTATTGGAAACCATCATCCTCACGCGTTGCCTATTGTTGAAATTGTATTTAACGCTCCGTTTTATGATATACAAGCAAAAGCCGAGCCTGCAGCCCTTCACCATGTTATACCTGCACGTTTGGATAAAGATGTTTACGCTCGTGCACAAGAACTTGCCGAGCAAGCTCATGTGGCGCTTGGTTGTCGTGGTGTTTCGCGTACCGATTTTATTGTTGATAAAAACGGCGTGCCGTATGCTTTGGAAACTAATATTATTCCAGGTATGACTGAACGTAGTTTAATTCCCGATTCTGCAGCACATGAAGGCATGGGATTTCCTGAGCTTTGTAAGCGCTTGGTAGAATATGCATTAGAAAAATAATCCAGCGAATTTGGGTGACTGACGTGGAACAAGACAATCAACAAAGGCAAGATTTTGAGAAGAGAGTCAATGAATTCTTGCCCATGGATATTCATCCTCATATTCGTAAAAGATATACAACGCTTATGGAGCGCGCGTCTTTATACGATTTTGGCTGTTTAGAATCCGATATTGTGGCGCTTGACACCGAAACAACAGGGCTTTCGCATAAAAATGATCAGCTTACCCAAATTGCTGCCGTAAAGCTTGAAGAGGGGAGTGTGGTTGATGAGTTTACAACATTTGTAAATCCATCTCGTCCCATACCGCATAATATTGAAAAACTTACCAACATTTACAGCGTTGATGTAGAACACGCGCCAACTCCCCAAACAGCGGTTGCGCGTCTTGCTGATTTTGTTGAACTTGATCCTATTCTTGCTCACAATGCAAGCTTTGATAGGGCTTTTATTGAAGCTGCACAAAACAATACCTGTGTAAGTGATACCTGGATTGATACGCTGGCGCTTTCTCGCATAGCGTTTCCTGCGTTGACTTCGCACAAACTGCAGGATTTAGCGTATATCTTTGGCTGTGAAAGCGTTACTCATCGTGCGAATGACGATTGCACTGCCTTAGCAGGTGTGTGGCATTATATTTTGGCTGGTATTTGTGACATACCTCAAGGGGTTTTAACAACATTAGTAGAAGCGCATAACGAGGTTAACTGGCCATATAGATTCATTTTTTCGTATATACTTCACGAAGTGCTCCCAGAAAACAGCGACGCTCCTTTTGTGTATAGTTTAGCTGTTGAGAATACATCTGTTGGTATGTCAAATACGGGCACGATTTCCGAAATTAGACGAGATCTTTTTAACACGCATACCTATACGTTTCAAGCAGAGCATGCAAATCAAGATAAAACGGTTGATGAAACTCAAACAAAGCATGATTTTTCGTCTACGGGCTGTGTGGCTCAGATGTTTTTACCGCAAAATTACGAAGTGCGTCCAACACAACAAGAAATGGCTGTACGCGTAACGAGCTTGCAAAATAGCGGTCAATGCGGTGTTTTAGAGGTTGGAACAGGTGTAGGTAAAAGTCTTGCATATCTACTTCCTTCGGTTTCTCGTGCGGTACAAAATGATATACAAATAGGAGTTGCCACTAAAACCAACGCACTTGCAGAGCAGCTTATCAAAAAGGAATTGCCTCATTTACATGCGGTTTATCCCAAAGACTTTTCATATCTTATTGTGAAAGGTGCTGAGCACTATCCCTATCTTGAAGGGATTGATATGCTCTTGCGAGAAGAGTTTGATACATCGCAATTTAAAGATATTAGATTTTCCTCGTCAAAAATCAAGGCTGAAATTCTTACTACGGCGGCTCTTATATACAGTGCTTGTTGCGAATTAGTTGATGTTGATGTGGATAGCTTGGGTATTAGGTGGAACATGATTCCTAAAGGGGATTTTGTTGCATCGCATCACACAGGCTCAAGCCACACTTTGTCTACTTGTGCACCGCATTATATGTTAAGCGAGTTGCGCGAAAGAACTCAACATGCACATCTTGTGGTTACCAACCATGCATTACTTGCAACTGATATCGCGTTAGGGCATGTATTATTTCCACTTGTTTCCAATTGGATTGTTGATGAGGCTCATGGATTTGCTGATCAAGTTCGTGATCAATGGGCACAAGAGTTGTCTCAAGACGCCTTTTACGATCTGTTTTATACATTAGGTGGTATAAAAACTGGCTTGTTAGGTGACGCGTTTTCCAGCTCGTCTAACAGCGAGCAACAACCTCTTTTGCAAAAACTTATTTCAAAAGCGGCTGTGTTGGTGGCGCGGTTGCATGTTAAAAACGAAGATTTATTCGATTGTCTTAATGCTGTTACGCTTGATGACCGATATCGCTTTTCTCGTGGCGCGCATACACATATGATTCAGCGTGTAGACAACTCTATTGTTTCTCAAGATGCATGGAATGCGTTTTTAGACAAAATGAGCGAGTTTGCTAAAACATTCGATACGCTCGAGGCGGTGCTTACTCAACTTTGTAAGGTAATTTCAAGTGAGGCATCTCAGCATCGTGATTCTGACTTTAAGCGTGTATGTGCTTATGTTGCCTCGTATCTTGAGGTAATGACTCGTCTGACTCAAGGTTCAGAAGATGGGTTTGTATATACGGTTGAGCGAGTAAAGCAAAAGAAAGTATATCAGACCTATTTAAGGGAAACGTGTCTTGATATTGGAAAGCGTCTGTACACCGATTGGTACTTAGGTGCACAAAGTGTCCTATATACCTCTGCAACACTATCGATTGAACAATCATTTGAGTACTTTAATCATTTGGTTGGACTTGACAGGCTTAACAGCGATCGTGTAGAAACTAAAATGCTTCCTTCGCCATTTGATTACGAGAGTCATATGGGGGTTATTGTTCCTAATAACCTTGTGTTGCCACAGCATGAAAAATATATTCAGCACCTATCTAACCTGCTCTTTGATATTCATGTAGCCATGAATGGCTCGGTGCTAACGCTTTTTACCAATCGTCGTGAGATGGAGGCTGTGAGCTCAAAGCTTGCACCGCGCCTTGAAAGTCATGGTCTAACACTGCTTGAACAGCTTCCCACAACATCGGCACAGCAAATTATGCGTGGATTCAAAAAAGATACCACAGCGTCACTGGTAGCACTCAAGTCGTTTTGGGAGGGTATCGACGCGCCTGGGGATACGTTGCGTTGTGTTGTAATTCCTCGACTTCCGTTTTTACCACCAACCGATCCTATAGTTGAAGCGCTTACCGAACGCGACTCATCTACCTGGTGGAACTATGTGTTGCCTCGTGCAATTACCGAAATTCGTCAAGCAGCTGGGCGGCTTATTAGAACGCAACATGACAGTGGACTGGTGATTATTGCTGACGCGCGTGTTTTAAGCAAGGCATATGGAAAACACGTGCTTCACGCTTTACCAAATGCACGTCATCAGGAAATATCCTGTGAGAACATGAAGTCGTACATACAGATGTGGCGAAAAGCTCACGAAGAATAAACTTGTGTTCTTTACGTTCTTGGCGTTGCGTAGTGTTAAGTGTTATGCGATGTTTTGCTCTTTTAAGGAACTCGCTGTTGCAAGAAGCTTATCCGCATATACTTTTACCTGCTGAGAGAAGTTTGCATTGCTTGTACACACGCTATCAGCACAAGCGCACATGCGCTGTATAAGCCACGAGCTTGAAAACAGACGATACGATATTTTGATAACACCATCTAGTTCTTGCGGTTTCTTTGGTGAGTTTGGCCACCATAGTTTTTGTAGAATAGTAGGATCGGTAACAAAGAAGTCTATTAAATCCGTAGTTTCATGAGTGACGTGCAGAGTCGTGGAGTGTAAATCTGTAAGGTTTTTACAGGACGTAGAGGGGAGTTCTGTAATAGTATGCATGTTCTTGCATTTAAATACCCGTATGGCGCGCTTGTCCAAATCATATGCTTGAATATACCACGCTTGATCACGCCGTTGTAATTCAAGCGGTATTGCACGACGTTGATGAGATGAAGTTTGAGTTTGGTTGGTGAAAGAATTAGGTTTTTGTGACTCATTCATCGTGCGGCAACACGAGAAATGTGATTTTACGTAGGTAAATTGTATAACATGCTGATTGCGCAGAGCGTGAGTTATGACTGACAACTCTTGCATTGTGCTTGCCACCTGCTGTGACTGCGCTTCAGATTTGTGCACTTCAGGCGTACACGAGCTGTTGTGAGCGCTTTTTACAACATTTGTTTGTAAGTAGGTTAAAAATTCATCTTTGTTTGCAAAACCCTGGAGAGCCAGCGCTTCGGTAAGTGCTTTGGTTTCGGCCAGCGTTAAACACATGCTTCGTCCTTTAATGCCATATGAATCGTAATGTGGATCATAGAGCGTTACGCTTTGAATAGGCGCGTCCTGACAGGATTCGTCCTGCGCAACACAAGACGCTGCGTTAATTGAATTATTGCTGGTGGTATTAGGACTTTCAGCATCTACACATGTGAGAGTTAAGCCAGGAAATTGCGTGTCGCCACCGAGCATAAGTAACAATTGCAATATTTTTTGTGCTTGGTCGCGCTGGCAATTCGTGATTTGCATAATTTGCTCTTCGGTAAGCGTATCTCCATTGTGTTGAAGCCTTCCCACAAGAGAAATGAGAAGTTTAATAAGCGATTTTGTATCTTTTCGTCCGCGCGTATGTTGTGATGTGGCCTTGTTGTCAGCTGATGAAGGCGTCTGCTTTATAGTATTAGGTTGCTCAACATAAAAATTTTCTGTGCAGTGCAAAAGTTTTTTCCATGCAGTGCGTAACGCAGATGGCGCAAGGGGAATACAGTTGTTTTCGATAGCCCAGCGCACCGTAAGATCAATATTAGCAACCTGTGTTTTCCATAACGCAACATGCTGTAGTGCAGTTGCTCGTTGCGCCTTGGTGATTGTTTGTTTACTTTTGCAAAGCTGCGCTGGATGCAAGTGCATATGACATGCTTCGCGCACTTCTTCGGGGCAGCTATTCAGAACAGCAAACGTTGCTTCTAAGTGGTCATTTCCCAGTTGATAGGGCATAACACGATAATCAAGCGATGAAAAATCTTGAGGTGGTGTGTAAGTTTTTGAAGTGAGTGTAACTTTTACAAATCGATCTAAACGAAACACACGAATGTGCTTATGAGTACAGGTTTCAGACGATGATGGTTTGCCGTGTTTTTCGTTCTGTTTTTCGTCGCTTTTTTCGGCAACAAAATAGGTGTGCTCGTGAAATCCAAAAGTTCCGAGTGGCGCAAGATTATAAGAGCGAGCCTCTCCATTTTGTACGGTATACACGCAGCTCACATAATGATGTGTGCTCAGCGCTTGAATTAGGGTGGCAAGTACAGTTTGTTTAGTTTGCTCGTTTGCGCAGGTATCTACCGGAAAAGATGATGTCTGCTTAGCAATGGGTAAGGTTGATATATGTGGTTGGGAGTCAAGTTTTATAAGCGCGCTTCTTAATTCATCTCTCCATGCAAACGAATTATCACGCGTAAGGGGATCGCACAGAACGCGTAGTGCCTGCATGAAAATTGGTGAAAATCTATGGATGATAAAACTCTTTTTCTCATTGACTTGCCATGATATGCATGGTTTTCCTTGTTGTAGATCTGTGTGTTTCATAAAAACAAAGCCACAAGATTCAAGGCGAGCTATATCGCGTTTAAGTGCTTTAACTTGGGATTCTCTTTTTTCGATTGAAGTGTAAAACATCGACAAAAGATGATCTTCGCTTACGCTTGATGCATTGTTCATGAAGTACGTTGCTAATGCAACAATCCGTCGAACGGCATAATCATTTTCGGTAAACATATCTCACTGCCTTGTATTCTTTTTGAAGAAGCTTTGTGGAACAATCAAAATCTACGATATTAGTATACAAAACTCAATCAAATCATGACATGAGTGAATTATGAGAATATCTTTTGTAACAAATTCTATATTTTGCGTGCGTAAAGAGGAAATTTGTGGCAAACTTATACATAACTGTATGTGGAAGAAAAACACATGTTTCTCTATAAAACGGATGCGCGTGTTTGCATAAAATAACATAGGTTATTTATTCCATATCTGTTAAAGAAGACGGCTTACAGCAAAACAAAGGATACTCGCATGGCAGATATTCGTACATATCTTGATTACTTAAATGAATCCATTGAAATTGCGCCCACAAATAGTCAAGAGGAGCTTGACGCCGCTGAACTCATCGAAAAACTCATGAAAGATCACAGCCTTGAACTGCACCGTCAAGACGTGGTTTCGCATGGCTGGGGCATAGTTATACACGACAGTTTGTATATCGTGTTGTTTATCGGCATGCTTATTTCTGGTTTCACAGGTACGTTTGTGAGCTATTTTGGATTTATCGTTTGTCTTGTGGCAACGGTTTTGCTTGTACTTGAAAAACTTCATATTTTTGAAATAAGTTCGTTTGGCCCACTTGCACAAAGTCAAAATATTATTGGCGTGCACCGCGCGACAGGTCCATTGGTTATGAAGGGTAATCGACCCATTGTTGTGGTTGCTCATTACGACACACCTAACGAGGATATTCTTTCCAAACCACAACTTGCACCGTATCAAGCACGTATTAAGAAACTGGTGTATTCAGCTGTACTTTTTACCATGTTTTGTGCACTCGTGCAGGTTGCATTTTTCTTACCATTTTTAAATGATATTGTTCGCCGTGCATTTTGGTTATTGGGAATTTTAAGTGCTTTTTCGTTTTTGGCACTGGGAGTAAACACGGTATATAAGAAATTTGCTTCGTGCACCGAAGGTGCAAACAGTAATAAAAGCTCTTTGGCTGCCATGATGGACGTTGTGAATACCGTTCGTCCTGCAGATGACGAGGCAAGCAGATGGGGTTATGTTCATCCTCAACAAAAGTTTAGTGAAATAGCAGAAGTACCCCAAGAGAGTAAAGCAAGTTCATTGTCTTTGGTTGACGATGAGCGCGAGTCGATTTCCGAAAAAGAAGAACACATATCTGATTCTGCTCAGCTTCAAAACACGCTTAAGACAGCACCTGTTTTGAATCAAGACACTCATAATCTTATGGAGAACAACCTAGATGAGTCAGTGTCTGAGGTAAGTAAAAAGGATACACCTGAAAATGTACAGAGTGAGGTTGCTGCAAACGAGCAGCAGCAAGACGATCCTTCTGTTACACATGTTCAAAATGAGCAAGCCGTACAGGCGCGCGCAACATCTGTGCCCGCGTCTAACGAAGCCTCTATGGACGACAATCGTGGGGTAGAAAGCGCGGTAGACCAAACCACGCACTTCCAACGAGAAGATTATGCTGGAAGCCAGGCAGCTGCGCCAAAGATTATTGGTTACGATGTCGCAACCGGTATTGTTCGTCGTGGAAAAGATACATTGATAAATCTAAACCTTCTCCCTGAGGATTGTGAGATAGATTATACTGTGGGTCTTAAATATGAAACGCCTGTAGTAGTAACTGCGGCTACACAGCCAGAATCTAATCTAGAACAAAGTAACGCTTTGAAATATAGTGATGTGCCGCTTATGGAGGATGGTGCTCCCCAAAACTTAAGTGACGGTCAAAAAGCGAACACTCCCTCACGCACGAAAGTTCGCAACACATACATTGCTCCTACCTTTGAAGAAGATTATCCAATTGCCAGTTGGAAGCCAGCAACTGCAGAACAAAAAATGTCTGTAGTTAAGAATTCAGAAACCCATGAGAATGAAGACATTCAGATTCCTGCGGACTCACAAACAGACACGCATGAGTCAAAGGACGAACCTTCCGTTGTTACAGATGTTGATGCAAGCACCCAAAGCGCTGCTGCAGAACAAACCAAACCACTTGATGAAGTTGCCGATAAAACGGACGAAAACAAGAATTCTCAAGTTGTAGAAAAAGAACCCAACAAATCACTTTCGCCCGAAGAAGTAATAATTTCTCAAATTCATCAAGAGGTTCAAGCTCGCACACAACGTGATGACTCGCAAATTGCTAACGCTTCACAAATACTTAAAGACGAACAAAGTGCTCTTGGTGGTTCTGCTTCGAGCATTGCTGTGGCGCGTCGTGCAGTTTTGTTTGATTTGCCTGATCCGCGTGAGCAGGTGCAAGATCCATTTGCGTCAGAAAATGACGACCAGCCTGCTCATGAAGTTTCCCATGAAGAAGTAGAGGAAAAGAAATCGACGAACGCTCCCGCCGATGAAAAAACTATTACTTTTACACCTCAAGGCACGCGCGATATAAAAGTATTAGACGGTGTTGCTAAACCCCTAGATGAACCGCGCACATCTTCTGCCGATCGTCATGCAAAGCTTTCCAATGAAAAGAAACAACATGGTTTGGGCTTATTTGGTAAGAAGAAAAAAACAACTGCGGATAAAAACTCAATGAGTTCATGGTTAGGCGTTGATGATAATTTTGATGCCAAGAAAGATGGTCGTCAGATTGGTTCGTGGGATAACTTTGTGCACGAAGAAGACAATAACAACCAAGCTTCCTCTCATCCAAAGTCGTGGAAAGGTGGCGCAACAACACGAGTTGGTTTGCGTGTTCATGAGGGAACAAAGGGTACGCAACCGCAAGATTTGCCAAGCGTTGATGATGTTGAGGCACATGCAACAACTTCTAACGAGGCAGATTCTCATACGTTGAGTTTGAAAAATAACCCTTTTGTCCAAGGTGGCGTCGTTGATACAGGCGTTGCTCCTGCGGCTTCTGGCGATGAAGATGCGGCACGCTCTGCCGCATGCTCATCAGATGTTTTGAGTGATGAAAACATTTCAGAAAAAAGTGCATTATGGGAAGACGCTAAACAAGACGCAGTACAGTCAACTTCAAGCAAACTTAAGCAAAAAGATAAGCCTGTGTCATCTGATGAACAAATTCAAGAATTGAAAGACGCTGTTTTGTCGATGGGTTCAGATGAGCTATTATGTCACGACATTTGGTTTGTAGCGCTTGGTGCTTCTGAAAATAATCATGCAGGTATGAAACAATTCTTATCTGAATACCGTCGCGAAATACGTGGTGCTTTTCTTATTAACCTTGATTGTGTAGGAGCGGGTTCTCTTACGGTGTTAACGGCAGAAGATCCGTATAACACGCGTCGAGCAGATAGAAGAATTACACGCCTGCTCTCCAAAATTGCCGAAGATTTGCACATTCAACTGCAAAATAAAGCATATGATTACGGTCGCACTGACGCAACACCAGCTATGCATGCGTCTGTGAGATCTGCTACTATCATGGGTTGTGACGAAAATGGACTTCCTGCCCTTGCTCATACACAAGACGACGTTGCTCATATGATAGATGCAAAGCAGGTAAAACAAGTAGCACAAATGGTGTGTGAACTTATTCGTCGTGCATAATATAAACTTTATATCGCGTGTGCATATGATACAATGTAGTGCGCACCTTTGCTAAGAGGCGCTCTATTGCGCGGGCATCGCCAAGAGGTAAGGCAATGGCTTCCCAAGCCATCATTCGCGGGTTCGAATCCCGTTGCCCGCTCCAGATAATAAAACGCTCTTGCTGAAACTTTCAGCAAGAGCGTATTTTATATCATCATATTTATATCAACGACCCTGATTTGGTATATTTGGTATTACACCTATTGATCAAGCTTATACAAACGCCTCAAGCAGCTATTTTGTTCTTCTAAGTAAATGATTTGCAAGGCGATTAGCGATAAACTGTACAAGCTGAACAAGTACAATCATGATGATTACGCAAGTCCAGGTGACATAGGGATTAAACTTTTGATATCCATAAGCAATAGCAAAGTTACCAAGACCGCCACCACCGATATATCCAGCCATTGCACTCATATCTAGCACGCCTATGAACAAGAACGCATAACTTAAAATGAGCGGAGCAAGAGCTTCGGGTATAAGAACGGTTTTAACGATTCCCCACTTAGAAACACCCATCGATCGTGCGGCTTCGATAACACCAGAATCTACTGAAAGAAGATTCTGCTCCACCAAGCGTGATGACGCAACAGAACACGCAACAATCATGGGGCATATAGCTGCTGCTGTTCCAATGGAGGTTCCAATAAGCGCAATAGTTACTGGTTGGATGGCTGCTAAAAATATGATAAACGGAATGGGGCGTATAAGATTTATGCAAACATCAACAATGTTATATACGGCAACATTTTCAAATAAGCTACCTTTACGGCACCCCCATAATACAACGCCTACAGCAATGCCGATGATACCACCTGCAACGAGGGTAATTGCAACAATCTGCAGCGTTTCAATAAGTGCTCGTATAAATTCGCCATCTGCAACATAGGACGAAAAATCCATCCATGCGGCAGAATTTAGTGCGCTTGCCTGTGTAACCCACAAGTGATTAAGAAATTGAAAAGACATAATAACCTCTTTTACGTAGCTTAGATATTAGTTGGCGTCTGTAGTGGTGTTGCTATATGCACTACAGCGTTTTTCGTCCAAAGTTTGATAGGCTTCATATGCCTTAGACCAGGGTACGGGATGTTCTGCCGAACCAAAATCAACGATTGTGTTTTCGCGCGCCAGATCGGATATATATTCATCCATGCGCGAGGAGTCACCGTAAAGTTCATAGGTAAACGTTCCTAACGACTTGTCTCCTATCATTTTTACGCCACCGCACAAAATAGCATTGGTAATACTTCTGTGTGTGAGCATCGCTGAAATGTGATCTCCCGATGAAGCAATGCCGTTGAGAGCGTCTGCATCGCGCATGATAACGCTTATAAGGCGTCCTGGATGCTGCGTACGCAGAACCTCAAGTTCTTCTTTGGTGGGTGCACAATCAACAGCTGCACGCACAAAATTCTGTGTAATTGATGTTTGTGGACGTGCAAAAATCTTAAAAGCTGGACCTTGCTCAACAATGCGCGCTGTTTCCATAACAGCTACATGCTTAGCAATTTTTGCAACAACGTCCATTTGGTGCGTGATAAGCACAACGGTAATTCCAAGCTCGGCATTTACGCGCTTAAGTAAATTAAGCACTTCTTGCGTTGTCTTGGGGTCAAGTGCGCTTGTTGCTTCGTCTGCAAGTAAGATTTTTGGCTGCAGCGCTAGCGCTCGCGCAATACCAACTCGTTGTTTTTGTCCACCAGACAGCTGCGAAGGATATGCATGTGCATATTCACTAAGACCAACATAATCTAGCAGCTTTGCAACGCGTCGTTCTTGAAAATCGCGACGCCAACGATCTTGCACCAAAGGATATGCAATATTTTGTGCAACTGTTTTAGATGAAAACAAATTAAACTGCTGAAAAATCATGCCAATTTTTTGGCGGAAGGGGCGAAGTTGTGTTTCGCTTAATCGTGTAATATCTTTATCGAAGACAGAAATGTTACCGCTATCCACTTTTTCAAGACCGTTAATAAGACGTACTAACGTAGACTTTCCCGCACCTGAATATCCGATAATGCCCATGATGTCGCCTGTTTCGACTGAAAGCGATACATCTTCAAGCGCTGTGTGGGTATATTTTGACTTTCCGCCTTGCGTAAAGGTTTTATGAGCGTGATTGATTGAAATAATAGGGTTTTCCATAGTTACCTCTATACCTGCAAGGCTCACCCATAACATATGGGTGAGCCGCATATGACGTTATTGAAATTACACACGCATATCTATTGTACTTACTTTAGATATAAGTTTGCGAGGTTATTTTGCAAGGTTTGTAACAAGTTAAACCTGTTGTAGCAAGTTAAACCTCGCGTATGCGTATTATTTGGTCTGTGCTTCTTTGATGCGTTGCTCTAAGTCGGCAAGATCTTGTTTCAACAGGTCTGCGGGGTCATCGTTAACGATAACTTGACCTTGCATGTGCTCGACAACAGCGTCTGAAACTTCCTTATCGTGCCAAATTTCGGTAACCTTTTTGAACGCAGGATTGTTTTCGTCTTCTTTACGCGCAACCCATACGTTGATATAAGGTCTCGATGAAGGCGAATCCGCACTATCGGCAAAAATGGCATCCTGAGGATTTAAGCCAGCGTCTTTGGTAAACGTGTTATTAATTACAGCTGCTGCAACAGAAGGATCTTGAAGAGAAGTTGCCACTTTTGCTGCTTCAACAGGAACAACGCGAACTTTAGAAGCCGCTTCGTCCACGTCTTTTGGTGTAACGAGGGCATTCCACTCGCCTTTAAGCTTGATAAGGCCACAAGCACTTAAAACGCCCAACGCACGAGCTTGGTTGGTTTCGTCGTTAGGAAGCGTGACTTGCGATCCTGCTGGAATGTCGGCAGGCTTCTGGTATGTTTTTGAATACAAGCCCAAAGGAACAACAGCGTCACCAGCAATTGGTTGAAGATCCTGGTTGTTTTTAACGTTGTAATTAGCCAAGTAAAGCGTGTGCTGGAACAAGTTAAGATCAAGGCTTCCTTGTGCAAGGGCTGGATTTGCCGAAGTGTAGTCAGAAAAATTCTTGAGCTCAACTGCAACACCAGCTTCTTCGCATTTTTTCAAAAACACTTTCCACTGTGGATCATTGGAGCCAACGGTACCTATGATAACGGGGTTGTCTTTGGTTCCTTTTTCGGCTGCTTGTGCGCTCTTGGTGTTTTGATGTAGATAAATTCCTCCGCCAACAAGAGCTACTGCTATAAGTCCAAGGCCACCCAAAATGAATGTTCTGCGTGAGGTATCTGTACGCACAACATCATTTATATCATCGTCAAACAAGCTTTGGGCACTTTGTTTTGAGTCACTTTTGTTTGAGGTGCACATGCTCTGGCTCTTCTTATCTTGCATGGAACTCTGCACACTTTGTTGGTTGTGACTGGTGGTATCTTTTATCTGAGCCATAAACGCCTCCTCAAATTACGTGACTACGTATGTAGCCAGTTGGTCAGATAGTGAACTATGCAAAATAGAACTCATGTTCATATTGAATTTCCCTTGCATACGTTCACACGATAGCTTTATAAACTACGTTGGTAAGCATAATACACACAATTTCTTACGAATCAAAGTGAAAACGTAAATTTTTGAGAATTTTGTATCTATTTCGTAACAATTTAATAGTTTCTACACAAGTGTATGACGTTAAGTTTCTTGGATGCAAATTATGTCAAAGTTAACGCAGACTCTTAATAGAAACGTATATTTTGACTGGTATAGCGTGTATATTTTGTTTTGCACTTTTGATTTTAAAGTTGTGCAACACCTGTTAAATCGTCCGAAGGCAGAGATTGTTGGATATCAACCTTATTCCACCTATCTTCAGAAAAATCTCGTGGCGTATTTTTCGATTGATAAACTTTATGTTCTACTTTGCGATACGAACCATCAAAGCGTGCATATAAATCAGATGTGTAGGTAGACCCTTTAACACCGGTAACGGCGCATGTATCGTCTTTTTTATTGGTGGACAAATAATACGTATCGCCTAAAGAAGGTGAAAACTCAAACACGTGCGCTGGCTGCGCAATCTTTTTACCATCGGCAAAGCATAGTGCGATACTAAATGTTTTTGGATTGGTTCCTGGCTCATCTGAGCCAACAAGAATAAGGTCATCTACTTTATCCGAGCTTGCGTCGCGAACAAGGTAGCGATAATACTTAAACGAAGATCCGTCTTTCTTTTTGAGATATGTTGCAGGTTGCTTCAGCGCTTCTGCATAAGCGTTGTGAACGTCAGCTTGTTGGTGTTTGTTTGGCGCTTGGGGCGTATCTGCATTTGTATTTGTACTTGTGTTTGTGTTCTGGCTGTTTTGCTGTTCATCAGAGGTCATTTGTGTACCTGCTTGATTGTTGTTGGCTGACGATGTCATAAACGTATAGAGCCCCCAGGCTGCGCTCATTACAGCTACACCAATAATAAAAGCAAGCACAACACGCAGGACCCCGCGCGATTGTTGTGTTGTATTGCGCGCTTGATCTGATGAAGGGCGGTGCGCTGTGTTTGAGCTGTGTTGCGGCATACGTGCTCCTTAAACTGCTGATACGCTTATAGTAATGGTAACGGTAAGGAACAGTTTTTCAAAGCGTCAAACGGTAAACGGTTTATGTGAGGGCGTTATATATGTGGCTTTAGCTGTGGCTGGTCGTGCATGGACTGTGCCGTATTGACGGACCGTATCTTGTAGACTTAATCGGTGTTCAGGTGATGTTTTGTATCGGATTAAGTTTTAAGAGCTGTATGAGCTTAATAAGAAGGTGGACATATGGAATTATCTCCATAATTGAAACTTTTTTGAGATTTTCGCTGTAATTACAACTGGTTTGTAAGAAAATAATTAAGCTTACTTGAGGTCATGGTCTAATTGTTGCAGAATTTGTTATCTGCACATGCCTGACATTTTGGGTCGTTAGCTCAGTTGGTAGAGCAGGGGACTTTTAATCCCAAGGTCGTGGGTTCGATTCCCACACGACCCACCACCTTTTTTCTTCCCTTTTTACATAATCTACCAGTGCAAATGCGAACATTTTAATACGTAAATATTCATCAATTGCACTAAGTGTTGCAAAGTGTGTATAACCATGTTTAACTGGTGTGACAGGTTGTGATCGATACACCAAAAAATGCGCGTGCAATTAACATACAATAATAAATTTAAGTAATTGAGCGTTCAGGCTGTGCTTCGCCATGCATTTATTACCACTTGTTTATTATTTTTTGTTTTTATTTTTAGAATATATATCGTTGGTATACTTAACACGTACATTATTTTACAAGGGCTTGGTAAGAAAGGTTCTCTTATGATAGACCGTTATACTCAACCTGCTATGGGGCATATTTTTTCTCTTGAAAACAAATATAACGTCTGGAAAGAAATAGAAGTATGTGCCTGTGAAGCACAAGCAGAATTAGGGCTTATCGGCATTACCAAAGACGAAGCAGCGTGGATTCGCGCTCATGCGGCCTGCAATAAAGAAGAGATTGACGCTCTTGAAGCGCAGGTAAACCATGATGTTATTGCCTTTCTTACTAATATGGCTTCCTATATTGATAAAGATGTTCCCGCAGAGGCGCCACATCCTAGCCGCTGGGTGCACTTTGGTATGACCAGCACCGACTTGGGTGATACGGCTTTATGTTATATGCTTTCGCAAGCCCTTGATATTCTAAAAGACGATGTTGCTCGTTTGGGTGAAATTTGTAAGCGTCGCGCGTTTGAAGAAAAATCAACGTTGTGCGTAGGGCGTACCCATGGTATTCATGCCGAGCCTATGACCTTTGGTATGAAATTTGCAAGCTGGGCTCAAGAGCTTAAACGCGATTTAGACCGTCTCAACAATGCACAGGAAAGTGTGTCTTACGGAGCTATTTCTGGTGCTGTTGGCACGTATTCTTCGATTGATCCACGCGTTGAACAAATGGTGTGCGAAAAACTACATCTTAAAGTAGATCCGCTTTCTACGCAGGTTATCAGCCGTGATCATCATGCATATGTTGCAAGTGTTTTGGCGGTTTGTGCCGCAACCTGTGAGCGTATTGCTACCGAAATTCGTGGATTACAAAAAACGGATACGCTTGAGGTCGAAGAGCCATTTAAGAAAAAACAAAAAGGTTCAAGTGCTATGCCTCACAAGCGAAATCCTATTACCGCAGAAAAAGTTTGTGGTCTGGCTCGCGTTGTTAAGGCAAACGCGCAGATAGCTTATGACAATGTGGCACTGTGGCACGAGCGCGACATCAGCCATTCCTCAAACGAGCGCGTGGCACTTGCCGATAGTTTTATTGCACTTGACCATATGTTCACCTGTTTAATTCGTATTGTTGATGGACTTGTTTTGTATCCCAAACGCATGCTGGCAAATCTCAACAAAACGCGTGGTCTTATTTATTCGTCCAAAGTTTTGCTTGCCCTAGTAGATACGGGTATGACGCGCGAGGACGCGTATCTCATTGTTCAATCTTGTGCAATGAAAACATGGAAAGAAATTCAAGAGTGTGAGCAAGGCACTACGTTTAAGGAAAAGCTTAAAGCAGATCCCGCTTGTGTTTTGTCTGACGATGAATTAGATACCATTTTTGATCCGCAACAATTTTTAACACACACTTCTCTTGTGTTTGATCGCTTGCAAGCGCTTGATTTCACATGTGCTTGTCATGAAAAAACCAACGGTGAATAACGTAACAATAACTTAAGGGATTAGCTTTTATGACACAAGTTTTTGGTCATCAAACAAAGGGCGGTGCAGAGCATTCGCCTGCGCAAAAGCCGCAGGCTCTGTTTTCCCGCCGCGCCTTTTTTCGCGCGACGTGTGCAACAGCGGCTTCTGGTGCACTGGCGTGTATTGCGGTATCTGCAGGAGGATGTAAGCACCGTGCTGTGGATGACCCGCAAAGCCCCGTGGTCGTAGATGACGCCCAAGCGGAATACATCATTGATCCTCAAACAAACGAAAGCAAATATTCTTCTGTTGATTTTGAGCTTAAACAAACAGGAAATTGGGAATTGCCGCTAGGAAACATGTTGTATCCTTCGGACGGCGTATGGATTGCGGCTACAACTGCTGGAACTTCTGCAACACCCGTTATTAAAGCGTCGGCATTTAATACAAAAACCAGCCAGTTTGTTCAAGTGCTTGAACAACCCTATGGCAAGAACTCAACAAATTGCATTATTTACGATGTTCGCATGTCGGACAAGGTGTTTGTATGGCTTGAGTTTGATATCGTTATGCGTGACTGGACGCTGTACGCCTCGCCGTTTGCCGATGGAAAATTGCATGGTCAGGTCAGTGAACTTTGGAAAGCGGACGCCGATTATCTTCCTGCACAGTTTTGTGTTCACGAAAACTATGTTGTATGGCAAGTATCTCCCTCACCGCAAGGATCTCGTGCAAAAGAAAATTCCTATTGCTATTTATGGAAATTGGGCGATGATAAAGCGGCTTCGGTTGTTGAATCGCTTTCGCGTTTTGCATGTGCACCAACCTTTTCTAAAGGATCGGTGGTAATTGTTCCTAAAGTTAAAACAAAGTCTGCACCGCTGTACGTTATGCGCGTTTATTCGTTGACCGATTCTATGGAAAAGCAACAAGACGAGCTGTTTTTGCCGCCTTCTGTGGCGCCTCTATACGCAACGTATATTAACTCGCTTTTTGCGTTTTCCATTGAAGCAAATCACCAAAGCGGTGGTTTGCTGGGTAAAATGGGAACATATATAGGTTCTCGCGATAAGGGATTTGTCGTAGTGCCTCGTGAGCCATCTGCCCCCGTTGTTGGAAACAATAATACATTTATTGTGCGGAGTAAGGCTTCGTATTTTGTAGTAGACACTGCTCAAAAAAGTTACTCTATTTTGGCTGCTTCTAACCGCTGCACCAATTATGGCGAATATCCTGCGTGCACAGGTGAGCAAAACAGTGTGGTAACATATGCAACTATTAAGGATAAAACAACCGGATATCCTAAAAATGTTTTAGTAAGGCAATTTAGAGTGTAGAATAGTGCTGTTAGAAGTTTATTTTGATGTTAAACTACTATCAGAACCATTGTTTGACGATAAACATTAAAGGAGGCTGTATATGGCTTCAGATGAGAAACGTATTCTTTTAGTAGAAGACGAAAAAACCATTCGCGATGCTGTTGCCGCGTATCTTGAGCGCGAAGGCTACTTTGTGCGTAGTGTTGGCGACGGTCAAAGCGCACTTGAAGAGTTTGAAAAACATTCCTTTGACCTGATTATTTTGGATCTTATGCTTCCTAAACTTTCTGGTGAGCGCGTGTGTCGTGCGGTGCGTGAGACATCTAATGTACCCATTATTATGCTTACCGCAAAAGGCGAGGTAGAAGATCGTATTATTGGTCTTGAATTAGGCGCAGACGACTATCTTATTAAGCCGTTTTCACCACGCGAGCTGGTTGCACGTGTTCGTGCGTTGCTCAGACGTGCCCACACCGAATCAGAGCCCGCACTTGAGGTTCTTGACTTTGGCCAGCTTGTCATTGATATTTCGGGTCATAAAGTATTGGTTGAGAATAAAGAAATCGACTTAACTGCGTCAGAATTTAAGCTCTTAACCACACTTGCTCGTTTTCCTGGTCGTGTTTATACACGCATGGAGCTTGTTGAAAAAGTTTTGGGCTACGATTTTGAAGGCTACGAGCGCACCATAGACTCTCATGTTAAAAACCTTCGCGCAAAATTGGGCGATGATCCACGCAATCCACGTTGGTTGTATACCGTTCATGGTGTTGGATATCGTTTTGAAGCTCCGCAATCTCAAGATGCGCCGTCACATCAAGAATAGACGTTTGCACGCGTGCACATGTTAAAAGCATGTGCACGAGTTGTATAAAGCGCTGTTATAAGCTATTGGGTGGTGTGGATATAGCGTAGATGAGTTTTTCGGAATATAGGTGATTGTATCAGTGAAAAACAAACCATCAATAACGTCGTATGTAAAGCTTGAAGAACAAATGTATGACAATCTTAAAGAAGATGGTAAAAACACCTCTAAGGTGTCTTTTAATACCATGTCTCATACTCCGTATAGGGTTCGTCCTTCTGAAACGGTAACAGGTCGTTTGACCATATACTTTGCCCTCACCGCCTTTATGACTGCTGTTATTCTTTCAATTGTTTTGGCAGTTGTATGGGAAGATCAATTTCAAACATATACGCGGCGCGGCATGCAACACATGGCGCAAAAAATTGCGCTTTCGCTTGGAAAGCAATACAGTGTTTCTGGTGGTTGGAAATCTACGTTTATACGCAGCTCGTCTTTAACATTTCCCGTTCCTTCAGACGTTGGTATAGAAATTGTAGACGCTCATGGGCAGCTTATTTATGGAAATGTACCAGCTAGTTCTTATGCGCGCGATAATGCGGATCACATTGAAATTATTGATTCTAAAAGCGATAAAAGCAATTCAGCTTCTGAGGTAGGAGGACCTCCCGAAGGAGAGCGTGCAACTGCTACTGCAGATATTGTTGACAATAGTGGCGAATATGTAGGCAACGTGAGGTTGTGGGCATTTGGCTCGGAAACGCTTATTACTAAAAGTGATGATGTGTTTAGGAAAAACTCCTATGGAGCTATTCTTGCGGCTGCGGTCATTGCAATTTTGTTGGCGTGTGCTTTGTCGTATGCTGCGTCGCATGTATTTGTAAAACCAATTAAAAAAATTACGTCCACTGCAGCGCAGATTCGCAACGGTGACCTTACGGCGCGCACCAATTTAACAGGTGATGACGAGATTGGACGTTTGGGCGAAACGTTTGACTCGATGGCGTCTGAGTTAGAGCGCGATATTAAGTTTGAGCACCGCCTTACCTCTGACGTGGCGCATGAGCTTCGCACGCCGCTTATGGCAATGCTTGCAACGGTTGAGGGCATGCAAGATGGTGTCCTTCCTGCTGATAATGAGCATTATGAGACAGTTGCACAAGAAGTAAGACGCTTGTCTCGTTTAGTGGACGCAATGCTAAGGCTTTCTCGTATCGAAAACGGTACCCGTGTTCTTAAAATTGAAAAATCTGACGCAGTGTATATGGTTAAAAGTCTTGTTTCTATGCAAGAACAGCTTTTTGCTGAACGCAATTTGCGCCTCAAGTTTGATGACAAGATCCCTGAACACGAATGCATGATTGAGATGGACAGCGATCTTATTAGAGAAGCCATCACCAATATTATGTCTAATGCCATGCGCTATACCCCAGCAGGTGGCTGGGTTATTGTAAGCATTAGTAAATCGCGTAACGAAGTGTTGATTTCTGTTCGTGATACCGGTATTGGTATTGCAAAAGAAGACATACCACGCGTTTTTGCTCGATTTTGGCGTTCGGACGCAAGTCGTGGCCGTGTTTCTGGCGGTTTGGGTATTGGTCTTGCGCTTACCAAAGAAATTATCGACAAACATAATGGCCGCATAGCAGTAGAATCGACGCTTGGCAAAGGCACAACATTTACACTTGCTATTCCATGTGAGCATAAGGCACAGCAAACGGCTTAAACGCTAAGCTCTTTTCTTTACGTGTATGTATGCTTGAATAAAATGCGTTATTATTTTCATAGTTATGGGGCAGTGCTTGTACTTTTTAGGTACAATCATATGTGTTCATGGTCTTAAAACACAAAATGAAGTGCGGATGAGGTTTTTATGTCAATTAAAGAAACAATTACCAATGCAATGGACGAGGCGCGCGCCGCGGGTTCGCTTCCGTCTTGGTTAGCAGGAGAAAAAGCAAGTACCAAACCAGCAAAATCAAAAAAGGATGATGAGAAAAAGGGTGCACTGAAGGCCTCTCTTGCTCAGGCAAAGCCAGCAAAGGAAAAGGCGTACGGTGTTAGAGACGCTCACAGCGTAAAACAAACTCATCAAAAAACTGCCGTAGAAAAGCGTGCACAACGTCGCGCAGAGCGCGATGAACGTGATAGAAGGGTTGCGGTATCTCGTATTTTGCTTAATCAAGATCCTGTATATCGTAAGCGTCAAAACATTTTGTGGATTACGCTGTTCACAGGACTTGTTTGTATTGCCTTGTCATGGGTTATAAATTATTACAATCCGCAAGCCATGTATCAAATGGATCACATAGAAGGCATTGCAGAAGTTGTGCTCCTTGTTTTGGCGTATGCGCTGGTAATTTTGGGATTTATTTACGATTTAAAATTTGTAAAACCATTTAGAAACGCTGTTGATAGAAAAGTGAGCGCGCTGACTTCAAAAAAGGTGTATCAGTTGCTTGATAAAGATGCAGACAACATTGAGCACCAGCACGCAAATAAGGCGTCTTTTATGAATAGGCTTAAGCGCACGTTTAAGAAATAATTGTAAGCACGCGCGCCGCGTCAAGCGCGCGGTGCATGTGAGCATGATACAATACATGTATATGGCCTCGTAGCTCAGGGGATAGAGCACAAGTTTCCTAAACTTGGTGTCGTTGGTTCGAATCCAATCGGGGTCACCATTTAAGATTAAACCCAAGCGTTGCTGCTTGGGTTTTATTTTTGCGTCTGTAGCGGTGGTGCCGTATGCGCTCGTGGTACCGCATGAGGTTGTGGTACCGCATGTGCACGCTCGGCAAGCGCCGTCCTAAAAGTAACCATAAGTTAACCCGCTACTTACTTTCTTCATATTTGAGTTTACCATGGTTTACCTGCGTTTATATTAGTGCAGGTACACGCGTTGCAGCCTCAAAAAGAAAAAATTCTTTCGTATTCTCAGAAAGTTTTGCTTGCTAAACGGTAATAAACAGCATAACGTAAAAGTAAGGCTTAGGCTAACTCGCGCTTACGAGTGAATGAGTTAACCTGCCGCGCACGCACAAGTTTGTTGTATCACATCGATATGGCGCCACATCGAGAGGGGCGAAAGTTTTTCGCTACACGTGGCGAAAAACTCAATGCGCGCTTTATACACAGGGCAATTGCCCAAAGAGGAAGGAAGTATCATGAAACACTCATCATTGGTTTTTGGAGCATTAGGTGTTGTAGCAACAGGTGTAGTTGCTGGTTTGGCACAATGTGGAGTTCTTCGTAAAGCTGCTGTTAAAGCAACTGTGGTAGGACTGCAGGCAACAGATGTTTGCTCGCGCGAGTTGCAAAATATTGTGGACGAAGCTCAAGATGTAAGCGCTGAAGCGCGTCGCGAGGCTCGTATTGATGCGTGCGTTCGCCAGCGTTTGGCAAAACTTGAGCCGGGTATACGCAGCGAGGTACGCGAACAGTTTGACAAGCAGCAAGACACTGCAAATTAATTGCTTGTTGTAGTGGTGTACCATGCAAATTAACATATGTTCAGATCAGCCGCAGCGCCTGCGTTTACGCTGTGATATGGGTTATATTTCGCTTGCCGAAGCACGTGGAATTTCATCTGAGTTGCTTGCGATAGATGGGGTTACCTCGGCACATGCACATATTCAAAATTGTGCATTTGTTATTCAGTACACCTCTATACAGGCGCGCTTAGATGTTTTAGCGTATTTTGAACAACTCGACGTATTGAATATTCCCACAAAAGAAGAGGCTGCGCTTGACGCGCGGTCCGTGGAGTTTGAAGCGGCTGTCGAAAACAACAGATTTTATGTTGAGCTTGCTTTTTTGTTTGCGCGCAGATATGTAATTAAGCTTTTACCCCTGCCGCCAGCGGCGCTCTGTGCATATGTGGTTGTTCGAGCTTATGGGTTTATAAAGAAAGCTCTGCAAACGCTTCGCACTAAAAAACTGCAGGTTGAGGTCCTAGATGCTACGGTTATTGGCATTTCTATTTTCCGTAAAGAATATATAAGCGTTGCAACGATCATGTTTTTGCTCGACCTTAGTGACGCGGTGCAGCGCCATGTTTCGTATCGTTCTCGCCTTGCGCTTAAAAGTGGCATTATCACGCGAGCGCAGAAAGTTTGGAAGGTAATTGATAACGAAGACCGCTGTGTTGACCTCAATGAAGTTGTTAAAGGCGATGTGATTCATGTTTTGTCGGGAAGCGTTCTTCCTATAGACGGCGAAATTATTAAGGGTTTTGCCGATCTCAACGAATCGTCGCTCACCGGAGAATCGCGGCTTTCTCATAAAGAGACGGGTGCCAGCGTTTATGCAGGTACTGCGGTTGAAGATGGTGACATTTATGTTCGTGTGAATGCCGCTGCAGGTTCTGCACGCATTGACGCTATCGTAGACATGGTTGAAGAGTCAACAGCACTTAAAGCGCATTTGCAATCTAGGGCAGAACATCTCTCTGATGCTTTGGTGCCATACAGTTTTGCTGCGTTTTTTGTTGTGTTGCTCTTAACGCGCAGGGTTTCTCAGGCGCTTAGTGTATTGATGGTAGATTACTCGTGTGCCATTAAACTTTCTACTCCTATTGCCATTGCTTCGGCTATGGAAGAGGCTTCTAGCTATGGAATTACCGTAAAAGGCGGCAAGTTTTTTGAGGCTCTCTCTGATATTGATACCGTAGTCTTTGATAAAACAGGCACGCTTACTAAAGCATTGCCGCAGCTGAGTCGCACTTTGAGCTTTACCGAGTTGAGTGAAGATGAAACTTTGCGCATAGCTGCATGTATAGAGGAACATTTTCCGCACAGCATTGCCAAGTCTATCACGCGCGCTGCAGAAGAGTTGAATCTTGATCATACCAAAGAGCTTCATACAAAAGTTGAATATGTAGTTGCACATGGTATTAAAACCCATGTTGGTGACGAAGAAGTGTGCATAGGTTCAGAGCGCTTTATCTTTGATGATTTGGGCGTGCGTAGGCCTCAAAACCTAACTTTGAGGTTGGCAGAACTTGAGCACGAGCAAGGTTCTTTAGGAACGCTTATTTACATGTCGCGCGCCTCAGAGCTGGCGGCTGTGTTTAGCATTAAAGACCCCATCCGTGAGGACGCGCCTGCTATGATTGCGGCACTTAAAAGCGCTGGTATAAAACGTCTTGTTATGCTTACGGGGGACAGCGAAAAAACGGCTCGTGAGGTTGCTCAAACCCTAGGCATTGATGAATATCACGCCGAAATCTTACCCGAGGACAAGTCTGAATTCATTAAGCAATGCCAACGAGAAGGGCATCGTGTTGCTATGGTTGGCGACGGCATTAACGATTCTCCTGCCCTGGCCTGCGCCGATGTGTCAATTGCTATGTCCGATGCAAGTGATATTGCGCGCGCGGTTGCCGATGTTTCTATTCACAATACCTCGCTTAATTCACCGGTTATTGCGCATAGAATTTCAACATTGCTTATGCGTAGGATTCATGAAGACTTTTACGGTATTGTAGCTGTTAACACGTCTTTAATTGTGCTGGGTTTGCTTGGCTTAATTCCTGCGATTCATGCAGCGTATGTGCATAATGGCTTTACCTTTGCAGTGACATTAAGGAATACATTGCCGCTGCTTAGAGATGTGCAAGCTCGTGAAGTTCAAGACGATAGACGCTTAGGCATTGTTTAGTTATTACAAAGTGAGTTAGCGCAGAAATACGATAGCGCTATTTGGTACTATCTAGCACTATCCAAGCGCAAACAAAACGACCTAGACGAGGTGTTTAGGCCGTTTTTTATTAAGCGCGTGCGTGGCATTGGGCACACACATGCATGTGCACGAGATTCCTTGCCTTTACAAGGCGCGCACAAACGCTTGTTGGTAATTTAGTATAAAATAGCATAAGCACTTAAAAGCGAATGAGCACTTGATTGCAAGGCGTGCTGTATATTGGTAAAACATCACAAGACACCTGTCACAAAGGTTTGTGCTATGGCAAAGATATGTGTTATAGAAGACGATAATCAAATACGTTTAGAGCTTGTGCACCTTTTGCAGGCCAATGCGTATGAATGCTATGCACCTTGCAATTTTACTAATCCTGATGAGCTTATGCATGAAATTGTATCGCCGCGCCCTGACTTACTGCTGTTGGATTTGGGACTTCCTTCGGTAGATGGTAATGTGCTTGCGCGCGAGTTTCGCCAGAGTTCAACAGGTGCAATTATTGTGCTTACGTCTCGTAATTCGGAGCTTGATGAGCTTGTTTGCCTGTCAAGTGGCGCAGATGACTTTATAGCTAAGCCGTATAATCCTCAAATATTGCTTGCACATATTGCTTCGGTTTTGCGTCGCGCAATGCCTATGTTGGACAAACAAGCATCGGTTCTTAGGTGTGGAGCTATTGAACTTAATTTAAAAACATGTACCGCAAGCGCACATGGTAAAACAATTGAATTGACTAAAAATGAGCTTAAGATTTTAACGCTTCTTATCCAGCGTCAAACAGAGGTGGTAAGTCGCACGCAAATTCAAGAGGCACTCTGGCAAAGCGATGAGTATGTTGATGACAATACGCTTACCGTAAATGTTTCTCATCTTCGCCAGCGCTTGGCATATATTGGTGAGCCTCACGCCGTAGTAACTCATCGAGGTCTTGGCTATCGTATTTTACCTTCAGCAGAGTAAGCGAGTAAGATATGCATGTTTTTGGATATATACGCAGCAGAGCGTTTCTTCTTTTTACTATGGTGTTCATAGTTGTGTTGATAAGCGTTATGCTATTTTTGTTGGGGATAACCTGGGATTTAATTAATGTTTTGTTGTCTGGTATTTTGCTGTGCGTCTTTTTTGGCATAGGTGGCGATTATTTTTTGTATGCGCGTCATTTGAGAGCGCTTAAGAATTTGCAAGCGCTGCCAAATACACGTGTATTGCTTGACGAAGATAATTATAAGACTTTTTTGCAGGAGCTTCCTCGCGAAATGCGTGATGCACTGGGGCATACGGTTTGGCTTGTGCATCAAGAAGTTAAAAATATGGCAGACGAACTTTCAAATCAAAAAGAGTATACAGAATTATGGGTACACGAAATAAAAACGCCTCTTGCGGCAATAAAGTTATTGCTACAAAATAAAAATCGTGGTTTTGTTGAAGACACATCTTTTGAGGTTGACCGTATAGATCATCTTGTTGATCAGGCGCTTTATTACGCGCGGAGTAGCTCGGTTTCAAATGACTTCTTTATTAAGGAGATCCACCTTAAAACCGTGGTCACACGTGCCCTGCAATCGTATGCAAAAACACTTATAGACGCTCGTATTGTTCCAAAGCTTATCAATCTTGATGTGGTGGTTGAAGCTGATGCAAAATGGCTTCAATTTATGATTGAGCAGATTTTCTCTAACGCTGCAAAATATCGAAAACCCAACGGCACAACTGCTGAACTTATAATTTCTGCTGAACACGCCCAAGGCGAAAACGGTGTATGGGATACGCGCCTTTCTATTCAAGATGAAGGTATTGGCATTAGCGCCAGCGACAAAGAGCGCGTCTTTGAAAGGGCGTTTACGGGCGAAAATGGAAGACGCTCGGCAAAATCAACGGGCATGGGGCTGTATTTGGTTCGTAAACTTGCAAACAAAATGAATTTAAGTGTTGCGTTGGAGTCGCAGGTTGGACGCGGTACTTCTGTTTCCATATATTTTAGTTCGTCACTCCATGATGTTTTGTAATAAGGCTTGTATAGGAAATTTTGCAATGAGATTCTTATTCGAAATATGCCCGTTTATTCTCAAGGTGATAAAAACGTAAGAATTCTGTAAGGTTCTTCTATGGTGATATATGCCACCTTGTGAAATAGTAGGTAATCATCACCTACAACAATAAGGAGGAATAATGACCGCTCAGCATGCTTTACATACCAAGGAGGCACGCACTAACACTCATGGTATATCTGCACATACACATTCCAGCGACGCCTCAAAAGGCGGCAATGTCTTAAACGCTGATTCTATGCTTGTGTGCACAAACGTAGAAAAATATTTTGGCACGCGTACCAATATTACCAAAGCGCTTGCTGGTGTAAGTTTTACCATGAAGCAAGGCGAATTTGTTGGCGTAATGGGTCCTTCGGGATCGGGTAAAAGTACGTTGCTCAACTGCATTTCTACCATTGATAAACCTACACTTGGTACTATTACGGTAAACAACCAAGATGTCACGCGCTTGCGCGGACGCCAGCTTGCCAGTTTTCGCCGCACGCAACTAGGGTTTATCTTTCAGGATTCAAACCTTCTAGAAACGCTTACCGCTTACGAAAATATAGCTTTACCGTTATGTTTAAGCGCATGTTCTGTGCGCGTTATGGACGAGAAGGTTAAAAATCTTGCCAGCCTTCTTAACATTGCCGATGTACTTAAAAAATATCCCAATCAGATGAGTGGAGGTCAGCGCCAACGCGTTGCTGCTGCGCGTGCCCTTATTTCTGATCCAGCAATTGTTTTAGCGGATGAGCCTACAGGTAGCCTTGATTCAAAAAATTCTCGTATTCTTCTGGAGTCTTTTGAGGAAATCAACCATAAACGCTCTGCAAGTATTCTGATGGTCACACACGACCCGTTTTCGGCTTCGTATGCAAGCCGCATTATTTTTATTAAGGATGGGCGCGTGTTTAATGAGCTTGTTCGTGGCGAAAAATCGCGTCAAGCGTTCTTTAAGGAAATCATGGACGTTGTGTCGTATTTAGGAGGTAGTGATGCTGCTTTACATTAAGCTGGCATGGGGCAACCTCCGTCGCGCCTTAAAAGATTTTACTGTCTATTTTGTAACGCTGATGCTTTCGGTTTCTCTCTTTTATTCTTTTAATACGCTTACTAATCAGGCGTTTTTTGTAGAACTAAGCAGCTCAACATCACGCCTTGTGTTACGCATGGCAGAGCTAATAACAGGGCTTTCGATATTTTTAATGATTGTTATTGGTATTCTTATTGTGTATGCCAATGTCTTTTTTATGCGTCGTCGTGTTCGTGAGTTTGCAACATATCTTCTGCTTGGTATGAAAAAATCAAGCCTTGCGTTTGTGATTCTCATTGAAAATTTTATAGTAGGCATATGTGCACTTATAGTTGGTTTGCTTGTAGGCGTTGTTGTTTCTCAATTTTCTTCGCTTGCCGTCCTCAAGCTTTTTAATTCACCCGTTGAGCGGTTCCACTTTCTTTTGGTACCTCAAGCGGTGATATTTACCGCCTGTATGTTTGGCGTGGTGTTTGTGCTTTCTACACTGTGCGCTACGTTTGTGATTTCGCGTACGAGGTTGTCGGTACTGTTTCGCTCAAGTTTTGCGTCCGATCGTTTTAAGATCAAAAATCCATGGATTACCTTGGTGCTGTTTGTTGTATCGGTTCTTCTCATTGCTCAAGCCTATCGTATGTTTTCCTATGAAGTGCTCACAGCCAATGACGGGGGAACCTTCTTATACTGCACCGCATTGGTGGTGCTTGGAACCGCGCTTTTCTTTTATTCGGTTTCTACAGCGTTTACCCAAATTGCACGCGCAATCAAGCCCCTATATTACCGAGGTCTTAACTTATATGTAGTACGTCAATTTGCCTCAAGAATTAATTCCTCTTGGATTTCGATGACCATGATCTGTGCAACCATTTTTATTGCGCTCTGCACACTTTCCATAGGCTTTACCGCAGTTGCTTCGATTCGTACTCAAGAATCTCTGATGGCTCCTACCGATTTTTTTGCAGATTTCATTTGCAAAGATGGGTATGAACCAGAACAAACAGATAAATTAGTGAGCCTTATGGCAGAGGAGATTCCATCCTGGAATACAACTGTACGAGGAACTGCACGGCTTACCAGCTATACTTTGGGAGAAGCTGACAATGTATATACGATAGCAAACCTTATTTCAGACTGCGGGCTATCAAAAGAACAGGCAATTGACGGCGTTCCTATAGATGTTGCTGTTAATCCTGTGTATTTTGTAGGATGTTCTGAATACAACAGGTTTAGAGCATTGGCTGGACTTCAGCCCATTGAACTTGCCGACAATGAAGTGAGATTTGCATCATATCCTGGCTTGGCAGATCAAACGGATAGTTTAGCTGCATCGGGCAAGACATTTACGTTAGCAGATAAGTATCATAATGTACGCATAAAACCAAAGCTTAAACTCTCAGATCTTGCTGGTCTTTCCAGTAATCCGTGTTCACTCATTGTGCCAGATTCTTGGGTGCGCACTATGAAACCACAGCAAACGCGCCTTTTTGCCCAGTTCTATTCTAGTAGCAAAGAAGTCAACGAGCAGTTTTCGCAAGAGCTTGCAGACAGCAACAAACATGCACAAGGGATTTTAGGACAAAATAACGCATACCATTTGCGTGCAGTGAATACCAGCTTGCGCTATGAAATTCTTGAAGCAGCGCTTGCCATTCGTGTAACGGGAACGTTTGTGGCGGTATATACAGGTATTATTCTGCTTATTACCTCGGCGGCCATTCTTTCTATTCAACAGTTGAGTGAGCTTACGTATATGCGCGAAAGTTATACAAAGCTTCTTCAACTTGGAGCTACACGCACTTGCTGTTCGGGTACTATTCTTACGCAGCTGGGTATATGGTTTATGCTTCCCTGCTCGTTTGCGATTTCTCATGCATTTTGTGTTATGAAAGAAATGGATGCCCTGTACCGCCTTATGGGTGCCGATCCCGAAGCAAAACAATGGCTTTTTATTACAGCAGGTATTGTTCTTGCTATCTATGCGCTGTATTTCCTTATGACCTTTGTTGTTATGCGCGCTTCAGTGTTAGGGAAGCAAACAAGATAGGGTGCGTTACGCCAGTGCCATGTTGGTGCATTGATACATATTTGAGCGCTGCAAACATTGCTATCGGCGGTTAGAAAGGTTACAAATATGCGGAGTATCCGTTGTGGATGCTCCGCATATGTTTGTCTATATTGTTACGTATTAGTGTGAGTCGTTGATAAGCGGCAAACCATCAGAAACGACAAGAGTTACCGTTTGTCCTTTCTTTGCTTTATCGGGGAAGGATATAACGGTATCTTTTTTCACCAGTGCATCTGGTTGACGTTTTACTCGTACACCAAAGCCTGCGTCAGAGAGCTTTTGTGAGGCTTCGGTAGCATCCATTCCTTTAGAGACAAGCGTTGACAGGCTTACCTGTGAGGGTGCTTTTGCAACCGTAATAGTAACGGTTGATTTTCGAGCAAGTTTACCTGTTGCGCTTTGTTTGGTAACGGTTCCCTCGGGTTTGTTGGATTCTTCTCGTTGTACCGATACATTAAATCCTGCAGCTGTAAGTGCTGCTTGTGCCTCGTCCTCTGTTTTTCCTACCACGTTAGGAACATCGGCTTCGTTTGGACCTTTTGAAAGCTGATAAGTAATGGTGTCTCCTGCTTTAGCGGTAGTACCAGCAGCAGGGGTTTGGGCTGCAATTTTGCCCACTTCTACATCGTCGGAGTTAACGGAGTCACCAGCCTGACTTTTAAGACCAAGCTGCGACAAAATAGCTTCTGCTTCCGAAGGCGATTTTCCTTTAAGATCGGGAACCGTTACATCAGCTGCAGGCTCTGCTCCCTTTGAAACCACAATATTGATTTGCGTACCCTTAGCAACTTTGTGTCCTGCATCGGGGTCTTGGTCGATAACTTTTCCTTTTTCTACAGTTGACGAAAATTCTTCTTTTACGGTACCGCGCTGGAAGAAGTTAGAATTATCTATCTTCATTAAGGCTTCTTGTTGTGTGAGGTTAAGAAGATTTGGAACTTCTTGTGTTGCGCCCTGACCCATAAAATAGCTTACCAGAGCAACGATAATGGCAATGAGGGCTAAGGTTCCCCCTAAAACGCCTGCAATCACCTTGTTTTTATGGCGTTTTTCATCTTCTTGTGCGCGCAGCTGTGCACGATGAGTTGCGCTTTTTCTGTTTTGCGTTGCGCCATTGGCAATATGTGGAAGTGCGGTAGTTGAATTAAGTGGCGAAACGGCATTTGTAGCCATAACGGGCATTTGAGCTGTTGCATTGTTAACTTCATTCATTTTGCCTGCTAGATAGTCGCGCAATACCTTAAAGACTTCTTCGGCAGTTTGAAAACGATTTTTGGGATCTTTTTGCATGCACTTTAAGATAATGCGTTCGAGAGCTTGGTCAACGCGGGGGTTTCGAGCGCTTGGTGGAACGGGCTGCTCGTTAACTTGTTTAAGTGCAACGCTAATTGCATCGTCACCATCAAAGGGAACAACACCTGTTGCCGCTTCGTACATAACAATACCAAGCGAGTAAATATCGGTTGTAGGACCTAAAGGCTTACCTTGCGTTTGTTCAGGCGATACATAGTGCGCTGTACCAAGAACCGAGTTATCTGTGGTCAGGTGACTATTTTTTGCGCGCGCAATACCAAAGTCCATGACTTTGATGTTGCCGTCGGGTTGAACCATGATATTTTGCGGTTTAATGTCGCGGTGAATAATATCGTGACGATGTGCTACCGAAAGTGCTTGCGCAATTTGAGAGCCAATTTGAGCAACCTTTTTGCAGTCAAGCGCTCCGTGTTTGCGAACGCCGCTTTTAAGGTCGGTACCGCGCAAGTATTCCATAGCAATGAAATACGTGTCATTATCTTTTCCCCAGTCGTACACCGAAACAATAAAAGGGCTTTGAAGTGCTGCAGCTGCTTGAGCCTCTTGCTTAAACCGTGCGGCAAACGATGGATCGGCAGCATATTGGGGTAGCATAGTTTTAATTGCAACAGGTCGTCCTAAGCGATTGTCAATGCCACGATAAACAATAGCCATACCGCCTGTTCCGATTTTATCTTGTATGATGTATCTTCCACCAAGAACTTTATCGGGCATTGTTACTCCAATCTGTTGTGTTTAATGTTGTTATAGGTAATGGTAGAAGCGCTTTATACGGCACATGCGCGCTTGTTTGTGTACACCTTGTTTGAGACGATTGGTGCGTGTGCCATTTGTTATGCACCATACACGGCAGGTGTGCTAAGCGTTTGTAACGCAGGTAGAGCAGGTAAAATCGTATCATTTTGCCGCTCCTAACGCTTGTATGTTTAGACATCCTGCAAGAATTTTTCCTGCAATAGCAGCAGCTTTGTTATGTACGTCTTGTTCAGAGGATCCCTCTACACATACCGAGATTGCAATAGTTGGTTTGTCAAAGGGTGCAAAGCCAATGAACAAAGAGTTTGACACCTGAGGCGAAACTTCGGCAGTACCCGTTTTACCTGCAACCTTTACGCCTTTTATACGTGCGGGTTGACCTGTTCCTTGTTCCACAACGTCAAGCATTGCTTCTTTAAGTTTGTCGGCTGTTTGCGCAGAGATTACCTGACCCAAAACCTTTGGTTGCGTTTTAGAAGTGCTGACGCCTTCTGAGGTGAGTAAATGATCAATTACAAATGGATTCATAACCACGCCGCCATTTGCAACAGCTGCAGCAATAACAGCATTTTGCATAACGGTGATTTGAGGACCAACGGGGCTTGCGTGCATACCTACAGGCTGTCCGCATGCAGCCCAGGCGGTTTCCCATTCGGTCATTTCTGAAGGCTTAGGCATAAGCGAAGATGAAGTAGTAAAGTCTTGACCTAAAGATGATCCAAAGCCAAAGCCTTGTGCATAATTGACCAGTTTAGAAGCGCCTACCTGTGTTCCCAGCTGACCAAATGCTGTATTCGCCGAAAATCTAAGCGCATCTTTAAGTGTTATTTGTCCAAAGTCTTGATTTTTGTAATTAAAGTCTTGATTTTTGTAATTAGAGAGATCTCCGTTGCCAATCGTTATTTTTGCGGGTGCTGAAATTTTTGAATCAAGAGAAGATATTCCTGAGTCAAGAGCGGCAGCCAAAGTAACAACTTTGAAGGTAGAACCAGGTGCGTACAGCGTTTGTGTGCTTCTATCAAGTAATTGACCTTTGGTGCTTGAGTTGCTCATCACTTCGTCGAGATTATCGGGGTTAAAGGTTGGATTGGAAGCTTTTGCAAGAATTGCCCCCGTGGTTGGATTAAGCGCAACAACAGAGCCAGTGTATCCTTCCAGTGCTTTCTCAGCTACTTTTTGCATTTGAGAGTTTATCGTAAGTACTGCCGACGACCCTGGTTTTGCAGCTCCTGCCAAAGATAAGAGTACATCGTTAAGTGACGTATAGTTGCCGTTGTTAATGAGTGTGTCGTTAAGACGCGCTTCTACACCCGACGTACCATATCGAACAGAGGCATATCCCAAGGTATGCGCCGCCAGCGATCCTTCAGGGTGTTTGCGCACATATGATTTTCCATCGTTTTGCTTAACGCTTTCTGCCAGCGTAACGCCATCGGAACTGATGATGGATCCACGTTTTATGTTTGATGTTTTTGCAATGGTGTGGTTGTTGCCAGGCATTTTTTGGAATGTTTTTGCGCTGATAACCTGGATGTTCGTAAGGTTTGCAATCAGAAGTGCAAAAAGGATACAAAACGCGGTAACCAGCTTTACGAGCCTATTTCCAAGTGCAACTCTTCCTAGTATACCCGATTCGGGTGTGTCGATCTTAAAACCACCTCGTACGTGCGCGCCATGCAACACGGACGCATGAGATGAATTTTCGTCTTCTTGTAACAGTATTGAAGAACTTTGCTCGCAAACGTTAATATCGGTGCTTCTGCCCGTTCCTTCGTCACCCGCTTTAAGTAAAAGCGCAACAATTATAAAGCTTGCCAGTAAAGAGCTTCCTCCTTGGCTAATAAAAGGCAAGGTTACGCCAGTAAGCGGTAAAAGTTTGGTAACGCCACCAACGATGATAAAAGCCTGTATAACAAGCGAGGCAGTAAGTCCAGTTGCGGCAAATGCGGCAATATCTGATTTTGCACGAGCTGCCGTTGCAAGGCCTCGTATTGCCAGTACAACATACGCCAGCAAAACGGCTGAACTCCCTAACAGGCCCATTTCTTCACCAATTGCCGAAAAAATAAAGTCTGAGGCAACTACCGGAATAAGGGTTGCAAGACCGCGTCCAATACCGCTTCCTACTAGGCCACCATCTGCAAGTGAGTAGAGCGATTGCACTATTTGAAGGCCTTTGTTGCTAGGATCACTAAAAGGATTAAGCCAAATTTGTACGCGTGTTTGTACATGGCTGAACAGGTGATAACACAGAATTCCACCAAGTATCAACAACACAAGCGAGATAATGACATAGCTTACTCTACCTGTGCAAACGTAGAGCATAACAACAAAGAACGCAAAGAACAACAGTGCGCTTCCTAAGTCGCGCTCAAAGATGACAATTAACAGCGAGAGTCCCCACATTACCAAAAGCGGTGCCAACATGCGTGGCTGTGGGATTTTAAAGCGTCCAATATGAAGAGCCGAAGCAGAAAGTAATTCTCTATTTTTTGCTAAGTAGAAGGATAAAAAGAGAACGATAAGCACCTTAGCAAGCTCGCCCGGTTGAAACGAAAATGCGCCAAAACTGAGCCAAAGTTTTGACCCACCGCGCTCTGTTCCTATAAGCATAGGAATAAGCAAGCACATAACTCCTGCTGCTCCCAGCGTAAATTTATACGAGGAGAGCTTTTCTATGCCGGGTACTACAGCCAATGTTACTACCAGTGCTACCACTCCTAAGAAGAGCCATAAAACCTGACTAATTGCCAGTTCGGGGGAAAGCCTAGTAACAAAAGCTATGCCTGTACCTGATAAGAAAAAGACAATTGGTAAAATAACGGGATCGGCACCTGGTGCATAGATTCGGACAGCAAGATGAGATACGGCAAAAGCCGCAAACAAACCAAGTGGAACCGACAAAGAAAATACAGATAGTTCTACATGCGCATTCATAATGTAGAGTGCGTAAAGAAGCGTGGTTGGAATAGCTGCCGCTATCAACAGCCCCAGCTCCATGGTTCGTCTTGTGTTGGCGTTTTGGCTCATTTATTCACCTCACTTGTTGGTGTGGAGGATTTAGAATTGGTATCTTGTGTAGACTCATTATCCGTTTGATCGTCTGCTTCGGGAGTTTTACTACCAGCAGACGTTCCTTCCGAGGCGCGCTGCTCCGCTATAGCGGCTGCGCTTTTTTCGGCATCAATTTGATCACGATAATTTTCTACCACACTACGCGCTTCTTGTTCGCTTCCTACGCGAACCCCTCCTTCGAGGTCTTTTTGCGTGGTAAGTGGCAGATCTTTTACTTCAACAGAGGTTGAACCCGACAGATGAGAAAGTTGTATGCCAAAAATCCTATTGTTTACCCCTTGATAAATTCCTACGGTTTTATCGTTTATGCCTAAATACCAAGATGTGCTTACAACCATAAGACCCATGATTAAACACATAATAAGTGATAAAAGCGCACACGCGCCAGTGACGTATAAACGTCTCATGTGCATATGTTTGCTTTTTTGCGGTGCGCCGTCGTCTTTAATGTCTACAACAACTACCGTAACGTTATCAAGTCCTCCAGCTTCAAGAGCTGCGGCAACTAAATTATCTGCGCATGATTGAGGGTGCACGGCACTAACTGCAAGCGACTCGATTTTTGCATCTTCTATCATAGATGAAAGACCATCCGAACAGATAATAATGCGGTCACCCGTGTTAATATCTAGCTTAAAGTGATCGGCATACATGTCGGGATCAGAGCCAAGGGCGCGCGTAATAATGGAGCGTGATGGGTGAACACGCGCTTCATCGGCTGTAATTTCTCCTGCATCTACCAGCTCTTCTACAAATGAGTGGTCGTGCGTAAGACGAACAAGCGAGCCGTTGTGTAAAAGATAGATGCGAGAATCGCCCACATGCGCAATAGCAATTTTGTTGTTTTCTATTAAAGCGCACGAAGCAGTACAACCCATGCCTGGTTTTCCGTGTCCTTGCGCTGCCTGATTTATAATTTCGGTGTTTGCAGCCTCAACGCTTGCGCCCAATAAAACATCGTTCGCGCAATGAGGCGCTTGCTTTCCAATTGTTTCAACCGCAATAAAACTTGCCACTTCACCTGCGGCGTGACCGCCCATGCCGTCACACACAGCAAAAAGGGGAGGTTGCACCAAAAACGAGTCTTCGTTATGCTCGCGCACTAAACCAACATCGGTACGCGCGCCCCACATAAGGCGTGCATTGGTTCCCGACCTAGAATCGGTGCCTTCTCTATTTTCTACCGAAATTGATTCGTGACCAGGACTATTGGCAACTTTGACATGCGCAAGACGGGAAATTTTCTTTGCGTTTGCGCCAAAAAAATCCTCCAAATCTTTTCTTGATAAGGGAAAAGATTTCATCGGCGATTCACCTTCATGATGGTATCTCCAATTTGTATTTCATCGCCGTCGCGCAGCGCAACAGGTTCGTCGATAGGACATCCATTAACAAGGGTGCCATTCGTTGAGTGGAGATCTTCTAATACCAATGCGGGCCCTTGCAGCGAAAAGCGTGCATGAGATGCAGAAACAAAGGGTTCGTCAATAACAATATCCGATGAAGGAGAGCGCCCGATAAGCACTGGTCCAAGAACGTCTATATGCAAGCCGCGCAGTTGTTTGCTGCCTTTCTCGCAATCAATATACCAAATCGCATCATCTGTTCGCTGTCGTCTGACAAGACCTATTCCTGTCTTCATAACTAAAAACAAAAACAGGTACAAGAACACGACCAATATGATTCGACCTGCAAATAATACGAGGTCAAACATGCTAGTTCTCCCTAAATTCCAAGTTAGTAAGCGCAAGCGTTATGATGTCACCGTTGCGCAAAACGCAACTGTCTACCGTCATGTTGTTTACCTGCGTTCCATTGGTTGAACCAAGATCTTGTATCAACCAATTTCTTCCGTTGTATGTTATTTGCGCGTGACGACGCGAAATATTTGAATCGCGTAACACAATTTGCGCGTGCGAACGTTCGCGCCCAATAATGGTTTGCGGCGCAAAGACCTCGTACGTTTCGCCTGTCTGATGATTGATAAGCAGCGAGGTAGGAGTAGCTGTTTCGGCATAATTTTGCGCAGGTTGCGAGAATGAATCTCTTCTTTGCGTGGGAGCCATGCCATCAGGAGCTGCAGGATAGGCGTTTTGTGCGTACCTATTGGAGTTTGCGTCGTCTGCTACGGTTGCGTGGCGAGCCCAATTATCTGCGCGCGCGTTAACTAAAGGTGTGTGCTGGACGTTTTGGACTGCAGGCATAACGCTTATGGGAGGCGTGTTGATGGAAGCCGAGCCTATGGTAGCAAGGTTTGAAGGCAAAACGCTTAAACCTGCAGATAAATCGAGGTCTTGTCCGCCAATAAGCGGCGCAAAATCTCCTGCAGAAGTTTCGTCGGGAATAGCAACCACACCTCGTTTGTACGAATTTTGCGGATTAGCTGCTGCAACTTCGTTTTGCCGAGGCGTTGGCTTATATGCTGGTTTGCTTTGTGCGACGCGTGCTCCCTCATTGGGCACACTAGACAGAGCGTTAGGCGAGCTTACGGGTGGCTGAGGAGTTGCTTGCTCAGAAAAACGAGCGTTTCGCTGCCGAGCGCGTGGTGGATTAACCATTTTAACTTCACCATGAAGCTGTTCTTGTGCGGCGCCACCAACGCCCAATGAACCCGAAAGGAACGCGTCTTCTTCAGCGCGAAGACGCGCAAGCGTGGACGCATCTATGTTTTCGGCAAAGACGGCAAATTTTCCGCTTTTAAGTCCGGGGTCAACCATAAAGCGAATGAGTGGCTTACCTGTAAAAACATAGGATTTTGACTGTGCTTTTGCTTCGATAAAAGCAGAGATTTCGCTGATGAGCTTTACATACAATGATCGCATGGTAGCGTCATCGGTGGGGGAAACCAGTACGGTATAAAGAGCGGGAGCGGTGTTGATCCCGTCTATTTCAAATGTTTCTGCTTCCATTTCGCGAGCTGCGCGTTTAGCAAGCTTTTTTATCGAAAAAGGTGCGGTAAAGCCCTCGGTGGAGCTCCCGAATATGGTGTTCATTCTTTCTTCAAACGTTTTAATTAAGTTCATAGACATTCTCAATCTCCTCACCTGCAGGTTGTGAATCGTCTAACTTCATCACAATAAACATAAGGATACTTAAGCATAACGCAAGAGCGATTCGCGTGATATCCACAATTGAGTATATACCGCAACTCTCCATGTCAATAATGGTATGCGATGTAATAAACGCATAGAGCATAAGGGTGCTTGCAGCGATTTGAACGGTGTATCTAAGCCATGCGCTTTGGGTTTGTTGCAAAAGGTATGCGGCAAGAGCCGTGCTTGCAGCGCTTATACCAAGAGCTATAAGTGCTGGTTGTTGTATAAGATGAAACAGGTACGCGCAAACCTGTTGAGGGTTGGATGCAGCCATGGTGGTCCAGCTTGTAAGATGAACGATGAGCCACAATGCAAAACAGTGTATACATGCAGGAATCGGCTGCACATGAGAGGGAATAACCAGTGCAGCCATGAAGGGATTCTGGGTAGCAATTCCAATAAGTGCGCAGCTTGATACCCATGTATTTTTGCGTACGCATACGATGAGCCAGGCAAGGCTTAAGACAGCTAACACGATGGGGAGTAAGGCACCAATGCCTGTTAGAAATTGTGGATGTAGTATAAGCGAAAATGCATATATAAGGCATATAATGCCTACTGCACTAAACGGTATAAAGGCTGATAAAACACCTATAACGCAAGCACATGCAAAAAAAACTATCAAAGGAGTGCCGCCAAGACCTTGCGTAAAAAAGGAAATGCCTTCAAATGTACATGGCGCGCACAAATGAGCAAAAAACCGCACGATTCCTGCCAGAGGAATCCATACGCCACTTATTCCGCACGCGGCGTTAAGCACCTTTTTTGCATAGGGAAGCACATGAGGGTGGCGATACCCAAAAGGAAGTTTGTACTTATCAAATTCTGTAGCTCCCTCGTCTGTTTCAAGAGCTTGTTGCACCAGTTGCGCAATAGAGCGCTTACCCTCGTTTTCGTCGCCTAATACTTCACCAATTTGATGTGAGAGATTTTCTACATGTGCACACCTAAGCGTTGGATTTGCGGTGAGCGCCGCCTTTAAGCTTTGATCAACAAGAGTTTGACTTACAGGAGCAAGATCGCTTGCGTAGTCGGAAAGCGACTTTTTAATTCCCTTTTCAATGAGCTTGCGCGATGCTTCTGCCGTGTTTGCTGCAAATGGACATGTGCCTGTAAGACACTGCCACATTACGGTTGCAAGCGAGAAGATATCGCTTCGCTCGTCTACCAAATCTCCCGATATTTGCTCGCAAGACATATAGCCCACGGTTCCTCCGCGCGCATCGCCGTATCCAGTTGCCGAAGCCAGCGACGCCATGCCAAAATCGCAGAGTTTAACGCAGCCGTTTTGATCAAACATGATGTTTGACGGCTTAATGTCTAGATGAAGCACCCTATTTTTATGTGCGCATGCCAGTGCCGAACAAAGAGCTCGACACACATAACTTGCCTCATCGCCCGTGAGCGTGCCACCTTCGACGCGTCCAAGCAACTCTTGCAGCGTAAGACCGTCGATATACTCCATAACAAGATAGGCATACATACTATCGGTTTCAAAGTCGTACATCGATACAATATTGGGATGCGAGAGTCTTGACGCGGCTCGTGCTTCTTGTAGCGCCTCTTGCATGGTTGAACTTATGTGGTTATATGCGCCGTCTTGACTTGAAAAATCATCATATTCAGCGCCGCTAAAAAGCGGAATACGCTTAATTGCAACACGACGTTGAAGGCGTGTGTCCCACGAAATAAGAATATCGCCAAAACCTCCCGTGGTGCATTCGTCCATAACGCGATAACGACCTTGTAAAACGCTGTTTTGGATTTGTTGGTCGTATGAAGTTTCGTAAGCGTCAGCTCTTTGCGAAAAATCAGAATCCGCAGCAGTGCTCCCGTTATGAAATGCACGGGATTGCTGTGGCGAATAGGCAGGTGGCGTGTAATGATCGTTCCTCATAATGTGTCCTTTTGAACTTCGTTTTTGGTTGGCATGACACATTGCTGCACATGTGATGTTATACTTTTTTCTTCAATACGCACATGCGTTATTGCATAAGTTTACCAAATTGGAGTAAAATTTCTACCCATGCGGGCGTGGCGGAATTGGCAGACGCGTATGCTTCAGGTGCATATGAGGGTTCCCTCGTGAAGGTTCAAGTCCTTTCGCCCGCACCACGATTTACTAACAAATCTCCTAGCTGTGCAATTACGTTGCTACTTTACGGCTTTTATGACTTCGTGTTTTTTGCGCTCTACCTGTGTTTTACAGCCTCTATTTGTTGTCTTCTTCAAAATCGCTCCAACCACTTTCGTCATCAGAATCAAACAAATCCCAATCACCTTGTTGCTTTTTGTGGTTTTTAAAGCGCTGACGTGTTTTGATTTCAAGGAAAATAGAAATAAGGACAAAGAACACAATTCCGCCTAAAACAAGCACCAAAACACCTTGTCGGCTTGCGAATAACCAGGTAAAAAAGTCATTTATTGCGTCCATATACATCCTTTCCCAAGGAGTGTGTAAATCTTTTATAGAACAAGTATATACTTTAGTGCGTATATATAGGTAATTATGCCTGAATGGCGTATAGTTAAACACATATTACGTACGAGTAGTTTAACAGTTTTTGTATAACAGTGCTTTGATGAGCAAAGTTGGTAACGCAAAAGGAGTAGCAATGCTTGATATCAGGTTTGTGAGGGAAAACCCCGACGTGGTAGATAAGTCGTGCGCATCGCGACAGAATGCACATTGGGATAGGGAACAATTTTTTAAACTTGATGAGTTACGCCGATCAACCATTGTAGAAGTTGAGCGTTTGCAAGCCGAGCGCAATAGTGCCTCAAAGCAAATTGGTAAGCTTATGCAAGAAGGAAAAAAAGACGAGGCGCAGGCTGCAAAAGAACAGGTTGCAGCTGGTAAAGCTCGCATTGCCGAGCTGGAAGAGCAACGCGCGTCTGCCGAAAAGCAGCTTCATGATTTAGTGAGCGCTATCCCTAATATTCCTCATGAAAGCGTTCCTTATGGTAAAGACGATAGCGAGAACAAAGAAGTTCGCAAATGGGGAACTCCACGCTCCTTTGATTTTGATGCAAAAGCTCACTGGGATTTGGGTACGCAAACCCATATGATCGATTTTGATCGTGGTGTAAAGCTTGCGGGCTCGCGTTTTTATGTGCTTGGTGGTTATGGTGCGCAAATGGAGCGTGCGCTCATCAATTTCTTTATTGATATGCACAACGAGGCAGGCTTCAAAGAGTGGTGGCCTCCTGTATTAACCAACTATGATTCGCTCTTTGGAACAGGACAGCTCCCCAAGTTCGACGAAGACTTGTTCCATGTAAGCAACGACCTCTATCTTATTCCAACTGCCGAGGTTATGCTTACCAACCTGCATCGCGATGAAGTGCTTGACGCTTCACAGCTGCCACTCAAATACACTGCGTTTACGCCATGCTTTAGAGAAGAGGCTGGTTCTGCAGGTAGAGATACACGCGGTATCATTCGCGTTCATGAATTTGATAAAGTTGAAATGGTAAAGTTTGCAAAGCCTGAAGACTCCATGAATCAGCTTGAGTCTATGGTTGCTGAGGCCGAGAAGTGCTTGCAGGTATTAGGGCTTGCATATCGTGTTGTTTCGCTTTGCACGGGCGATATTGGTTTTTCTGCATGCAAGTGCTATGACCTTGAGGTTTGGCTTCCAAGCTACAACAATTACAAAGAAATTTCTTCGTGCTCAAATTGCTGGGATTTCCAAGCGCGTCGTGCAAATATAAAGTATCGTGATCCAAGTGAGTTTAAGGGTACACGTTATGTTCACACGCTTAATGGCTCTGGTTTGGCGGTAGGAAGATGCATGGCGGCTATTATGGAAAATTATCAAAATGCCGACGGATCTATTAGTGTGCCCGAGGCTTTGCAGCCGTATATGAGAGGCCTCAAAACCATTCCTGCATGCTAATTGTGCTCATTTGTGCGCGGATAAGTATAGAACATATGTTTGTTTTGTGATTGTGCTTCGGACGGTTTATGTGCTGTGCGGAGCACCTTTTTGAACTTACATAATGAGTTAAAATAAAAATGTAGATGTTGGTAATTCTTGAGGAAACATTATGCGTCAAAACCCAGCTCACATGATCAAATCCTTCACGGCTTGGCGCGGTCTTGCCGTTCTTTTTGTATGCCTTTATCACTGGTTTCCTCATACCGTTCAAGGTGGCTATTTAGGCGTTATTATTTTTCTTACCTTATCGGGATACCTTGTAACAGATTCTTTTTTGTCCGAATTTGAACTGCATAAAAAGATTTCGATTATAAGATTTTATGCACGGCGTATTAAGCGGCTTTATCCACCAATGATATTGTTTATGCTGGTTGCTACCTTATGGGCAAACTTTTTAAACCATGACCTGTTCTACAATTTCTCTGCAAGTGCATTTTCAACCCTGCTTGGTATTAATAACTGGTGGCAGATTAGCCAAAATCTATCGTATTTTCAGCACTTTGCTCTACCCGATATGTTTACCCACATGTGGGCATTAGCAGTTGAAATGCAAATTTACTTGTTTTGGCCGTTTGTCGTATGGATCGTGGGCAAACTGGCTTCGCGCGCACCTCGTCGTGCACTGTTGAGAGTTTCCCTTATAGGCGCAGTGGTTTCTGCTGTATTGTTAGCCGTTATGTATCAGCTATCTATACATAATATTACGCGCGCTTACTATGGAAGTGATACACGCGTCTTTTCGTTTTTGCTAGGGGCTGCATTGGCGTGTCGTTTTAGCCGACAAACACTGGTTGATTGGTATCAGCGTGCTCGTACGTTAGGCACAGTTAAAAGCCTGTTGGCGTGCATTATTACAATTTGGTGCATGATGTTTCTGGCTGGTGATACGTGGTTTGCATATTATGGCGGAATGGTCTTGTTTAACGTAGTTCTTCTTGTGGCGTTGGCAACGTCAGTTGATAAGTCTGGCTTTTCTGCACGTCTGATTGGTAATCCCGTCCTTATGTATTTGGGCAAACGTAGTTATAGCCTTTATCTGTGGCAATATACCTTATGGGTATTTGGCAAAGCTGGTTTTAACCCTCCGGGTGTTTCTTATGGATCGGCAGTTATTATGCAAGCCGTTTTTCTGCTTATTTTGGCGGAGCTTACCTATCAGATAAGCGAAAAACATTTGATGGCTTTAGTTAACTGGTGTGCGCCTTATGCGTTGCATAAAAATCAAGCGCATGGTCGGGCAAAAATGCTTGTACTTTTGGTATTTTCGGCTCTTATCGCCTGCTTTGCGTGGACGTGCATACATGCGCCTGTTGGTGCGCCTGAAGATGTGCGCGAAATGCAAAGTCGTCTTGCTGATGATGACGACGAAAACGCGCAGACCACAACAAACGATACACAGCAATCGGACGAGGACGCTTCGCAGCAGGAGGAAGAAGACAGTACTGCTGGTACGACGCCATGTGAAAAGCCTGACAACATCGCGCAGTTTGATAAGGTTATTGCACAATATCCTGAACTTGGGATTACTAAGGATGAGGCAGCAATTGCAAACAACATTAAAATTTTTGCTGTGGGCGATTCAGTGCTTAAAATGTGTCGTAAACAATTGGGCAAAATTTTACCGAATATGACTATTGACGCAACGAATAGTCGTCAGATACCTGCAGGTTTAAACATTTTGCGCGAGCTAAAACACTCGGATAATTTTCCGGATGTTGTGTATTTTGCGCTCGGTACCAATGGCATAATTAACGACGATATGCTCGACAGCCTTTCAGCCGAATTTAGTGACACCGATATATACATCAGCACCGTTGTTTCAAACGACTCGTACGAGCACGATGTAAATGATTACATCACACGAGCTGTTAAACGCCACGATAATCTGCATCTTATTGATTGGCATCAATTTGCTAAGGACAAAACTGAGCTGTTTTATAAAGATGGAACACACCCTAATATAGGGGGATCTGAGGTGTATGCCCAATTTGTCGCTAAAAGCATATTGCAGTCACAGCAAGAAAAAAGCTCATCATAACGAAGAACATTGGAGTGCTCTGTGAGCGCGTATTTTGCCAAAGAAAATTAAACTACGCAGGTATATGCATGTGCGCATCATGTTTGTGCTTGATAAAATGAGGCTCCTAACACTGTCTTATTTGAGGCGCTATTCCTCAATTTTTGTTCGATTAATTGCGCTGCGTATATTATGCAACGTTTGCGCTACGTTTTTATCATCAGATTTAAACATTACAGCACAAAAAAGCGTGTCCAAAATTACCAGTTGTGCAACGCGGCTTGTAAGCGATTCGCTTCGGTATCCAGTTTCTTCTGAGGCTGAGATAAACACAACATCGGCAAAACGTGTAATGGGCGTATTCAGGTAACTTGTAATAAAAATAATAGGGACACTATTTTCGCGTAGTATTTCAGCAATCTGAAGGGTTGTTCTAGATAGACCTGAATGGCTAATAATAATTGCAACATCTTGCGCGGTTAAAAGCGAGGCTTGCATAATTTGAATATGTTCGTCTATTGCGTTTTGACAATGCAGCGGTGATCGCAGGAATTTATGATAGGCGTCTGCAGCCACAATGTTTGATCCACCGCAGCCAAAAAATGTAAGCGTGTGCGCGTTGTTAATGAGATTCAACGCGCGCTTGAGATTGTCTTCATTAAGTAATGCCAGCGTGTTATGTAAAGAGGTTACACTTGAATGAAAAATGGTGGCAGCAATAGTTGCAAGAGAATCACGTGTTGTTATGTGCTCGTGAACTGAAACCTCGGGATCGTAGGCTTCGGTTAAGAGATCGTTTCTAAAATCACGAAACCCTTTATAGCCCATCTTTTGCGCAAACTTAAATATTGTTGAATCGGCAACCCCAAGTTTATCTGCCAATTCATGAATTGTCATATACGAAGTCTCTCGCACATGCTGAAGAATAAATTGCGCAATAGCCTGTTCTTTTTCTGCGCATGAGGGAAGTAGCGACTTTATTTTTGCGGTAACTGAGATTCTTTTCATGCGATACTCTTTCTTTACCTTTCCTTTTTGTTTGGACATGTTTTATGCGTGATTTGCCGTCCTTTGCCGTTGAGCTTATACTATGCAGCTCCGCGGTCTTTTCATAAAACCCAAACTAACCATAGTGTAGCAATAGTGTAGCGTGTAGCGTGATAGAAGATTTTAATCGACCGTTGAGCTTTCGCAAATGACCGTTTAAGAAAAAATATTTCCTAAATAGGGGTATAATAAGAAAAAATAATTATAGTGTAGATAGATGCTGATTATGCTAAAACGCGTAATCACGCGCACACACTTGTAAGTAAGATACCCTGTTGGTGGGTGCTAACTTGTAAGTTTAGAATGGTTGGCAAAGTGTACGAATAACCTTTGCTACAGGTAAAAGGAGGCAATAAGCGTGGCTTGTTTTGTGGGTGTTTACGGAATGGGCGTTATGGGTCAAAGCCTTGCGCTTAACATCTCTCATCATCACTATACCCTTGCGGTTTATAATCGTGATGGGGATAAAACGCGTGAATTTATGCAGAATAAAGTGCAAGAAACCGATCAAATTACTCCTTCATATTCGCT